>NZ_JBALEQ010000086.1:0-31032 GCF_036917775.1 Nostoc sp. | reverse complement strand
GGCGGATGCTTTCAGGCTGACAAGATAATATTTTTAACCTCTAATTCCATTTGGTCTGCTTTCTCTCATATCGCTTTTAGTCTAAACTCCAGTAGCAAGAACCACAGGCATAGTGCTGTTTAAATACTGACTCACCCACGACAAAAATCATCAACTCTCAACTCGCGCCAAACGTCAGACGGTTGCCACCCGGAGTTACCCACAGAGCGGAGGGGGCGATAGTGTTCAGAAATGTATTCGGATTCGGAAATGTAGCCTTCAATGTACACAGGTGGGTTTGGTTCAATTACCGGTTCAGGAATATTTTGATTCTCAGGAATCTCAATGGGTTCAATCGGTGGTGGGGTTACTTCTGTTTTCTTGCGAACTGGGTTAGGGTTTTTTTTGATGAGTCGTTTCATATCTATAGGAATCATTCGGCTTTCCACAAAGAACGGATATCCCAGAATACAGGAAGTTATTAGCGAATCAGAGACATTTTGCCAGAAAGTTTGTCTCTTTTGGGATTACTTTTGGGTGACTTGAACCAGCTTGATTTGGTGTTGATACACTCGATCGCTGTAGCCCTCTCAATCACCCCTTCAGAGGATAGTTACTCAAAACTGACCATTTTTCTCCTCTGCTATACAAAGGTGAAAATGAGAATTGGATTGTCTCTTGGATTGCGATCGCTATCGGACTGACCGACACCATTACTTAATTGTGTAAGTCTAGAATCATTTTGTGTCCTATTTGTAGACATTTGGTCAGTCGCTAACCCAACTTCTCCACCCCATACATCCATCCAATCTCAATAAACAAGCCTGGTATGTAATTAAATGTACTCTTGTAATTGCTGGGCGAGTGTTGTGTTGCACGGGGGAAGCATGATGGTAAAATGGTTGCCATCTAAGATTTTTGTGTGAGTTGCGTTGATAGTATATTGACTCCAGTTAGTACGGGGTAATTGAGGTGTGAGTTGTTGTGCAGCCCACCAGATAGAAATTTGAGCCTGGATTTCAGGTGGTTGGTGGTCTTTTAATAGTTTTTGGTGAATTTCGGTTAGTTCTAGCTGTTTTTGCAATATTCCAATTGATACTTCTGATAGTTCTTTTGAAAGTAAATTTTGTGATTGTCCCCAATTCATCATTAATTGCAGACGTTCAACAGAAGTTAAACTTATGAGTTGCTCTCGTAGTTGCTGTTGTTGAACAGTATCTAGCGTCATCAAAGCATCTACAATTGTACCACCAAACACTAATGCTAATTCATATAAAGGATCGGGTGTAAAAGTTGGTGTACTATCTGGAAATAAGAACGCATCTACAAGTCCAAGAAAATCAACTTTACATCCTTGCTGTTCTAATTCTTTGGAAATACTAACAGCAATGACTCCACCCATAGACCAACCCATGAGATGATAAGCACCATGAGGTTGATGTTGGCGAATGATTTTGGCGTATTCCACAGCCATATTTTCAATGCTATTATGCTCATCAAGTGAGTTGTTGAGAGCGCGAGACTGGATAGCGTATACAGGTTGATCTGTTCCTAAACAGGTGGCAAGATGTTGATACACCATTACTTGTCCCCCTGTAGGATGAATACAGAATAATGGTGGTTGAGTTCCCTGTGGTTGAATGGGGACTAAAGATACAGGTGTTGAGGAAGCGTGATGATTTTGGATCAGAAAATTTCCTAATTCGGCTACAGTTGGATAGTGAAAAAGTGTACTAAGAGGTATACTTGTGTGAAATTTATGATTGATTTTTGAGATTAATTGTAGTGCTAAAAAGGAATGTCCACCTAATGCAAAAAAGTTTTCATGGATGCTGATTTGCGGAAGTTGAAATAATTCTGTCCAAGTTGTAATTAAGAGTTCTTCTACTTGGTTACGAGGCGGGGTAAAAGTTTGTGTTAATTCCGGTTGCGTACCTTCAGGAATAGATAGCGCCTGACGATCCACTTTACCATTTGCTGTGAGCGGGAAAGATGCTAACAACACAAAAGTAGAGGGAATCATGTATGCTGGTAATTTGGTTTGGAGAAAAGAACGTATTTCTTGAGTGGTGATGTTTGACTCTGGTTGTGGAACAATGTAAGCGATTAGTTGTTGTGTTTTTGGGACTGTTGTAACTACAACTTCTTTAACGGTAGGATGCTGTTTTAATATGGCTTCAATTTCACCAAGTTCAATGCGATAACCATTGATTTTAACTTGAAAATCTTCTCTTCCTAAAAATTCAATATTCCCATCGGGTAAATAGCGTCCCAAGTCGCCTGTTTTATATAATTTTTCTTTGGTAACTGGATGAATAATGAAACTAGCATTTGTCTTTTCTTCGTTTTGCCAATAACCTTTTGCTAATCCGATACCGCCAATATATAATTCTCCTGTAACCCAAACAGGACATTTTTTGAGAGATGTATTTAAAACATAAATATATTGATTTTCAAGTGGTTTTCCGTAGGGAATACTTTTCCAGTTGGGGTCAAGTTGGGTAATTGGATAATAAATTGACCAGATGGCGGCTTCTGTTGCTCCTCCTAAACTAATGATTTCGGCTTGTGGAGATAATGCTTGGATCTGAGTAGGTAAATTTAGGGGTATCCAATCACCACTCAATAAAACTAGTCTGAGAGTATTAAATACAACTTGGGCATTAGTGAAGTTATACTCAATTAACATCTGCATGAAAGCAGGAACTGAGTTCCAAATTGTGATTTGGTGGGTGGTAATTAATTCACTCCAATGAGATGGATCTTTACTGTTTGCAGCATCAGGAATGACTATTGTTCCTCCTGCTGCTAAGATGCCGAAGATGTCGTAAACTGAGAGGTCAAAGCTGAAAGCAGAAATAGCTAAGATGCGATCGCCTGAATCGATCCGAAAGCGTTCGTTAATGTCTAAAATCGTGTTCACTGCACTTTCATGGGTAATCATCACACCTTTGGGTGTTCCTGTAGAACCAGAGGTGTAGATGATATAAGCTAAGTCTGTGGGTTTTGGGCTTTGCTGGAATGGCTGGTGAGATGGTGAAGTTTGTAATGAATCTATACACAAAATTGGGATGTTCTCTGGATATTCCAGACTATGAACAAGGCAAGTTTCAGTCAGTACCAGTTTGACTTGTGCCTGTTGTAAACAATACCATATACGTTCCTGTGGTAATCCTGGATCGATGGGGACATAGATCCCACCAGCAGTAAGGATAGCTAAAGCAGCGACAACCTGTTTCCAGCCTTTTTCCATTATGATGGCGATCGCCACCTGAGAACGATCGCCTAGTTCTCGTGCTAATTCAGTGACGCGATCGCTTAACTCTTGATAGGTGAGAATGCGATCGCTGCTAATGATGGCTTGTTGTTGTGGACGTTGAGATACTTGTGCAAAAAATAAAGTGTGGAGTAAAGCTGCTTGTGGGATTGGTGGATGAGGATGAATTGGGATTGGTGGTAATAATTCTATGGGTTCTGTCCACAATTCATCTTCCTGAGCTAAACGCTCCAGCAAATTGCAGTAAACTGTAAACATTTCATCCAACATCCCTATAGGGAAGAGTGCTTCTACTGCATCCCAGTTAAAAATTAAGCTTCCGTTGTGTTCTGCAACTTGATGTTCTAAGGAAACTTGCGGGGTTTGGCTAATACCATACACCACCTCTCCTAAAAAGTTATATTCTAAATCTGCTTGAGAAAAATTACCCAAACCTAACACACTACTAAATACTATAGGCATAGCTGCGGTCAATTCTGTTTGCTTTTGATTAAGCAATTTCCGCAATACTTCTACTCCACTAATATAAATATGGTCTAAATCTTGGAGTAATTGTTGTTGTATTTTTAGAGCTAGATTTGTAAATGTATTTGGGGATGAATTGTCTATTGCTAAGAGATTTGTATTAGTAAAGTCTCCAATAATTTGATTGATTTGAGGATGGAGTGGTAGACGTTCTAGGACAGTTAAGTTGAGAGTAAAGGAAGGATTTTTACTCCACAAAGTTAAAACTTCTGCAAAAGCAGTTAGCAAGATGATAGAAGGAGTTAAACCAGCTTTTTGACCTCGCTGTTTTAATTTTTGCCATATATGGGGTTCTAGTTTTGCAGCATAGCGTTTGAATGTATACTCTTTTAATTCACTAGGAAAACAAGCTAGGGGTAGTTCTGGTGCTGGTGGGAGAGTATCTAACCGATTGAACCAGTAAGTTTGCGATCGCTTGACTAATTCTGAGTCTTGGAGAGAATTTTTAGCAATGACATAATCTCGAAATGATAGTTCTAATGGTGGTAATGATAATTCGAGATTTTGATAAAGTTGATTCCATTCGTGAAATAAAATCCGAATACTCGCAGCATCTATCAGTAATAAATCCATGCTGAGATGTAGCCGAATTTGTTCTTGATTTAAATAAGTGGCTCGAATATCAAACCAAGGCCATTGATGTGAAGGTAAGTTTTGTTGAGATAGTTTTTCGCGGATTGCTATTAATTCAGTTTCGAGTTTTTGGGTTTCTGATTCTTGTAAATCTAGGATAGTAATTTGATAATTGGGAACTTGATCTAAGATTTGTTGCTCTCCTGTGGGTAATACTATCGCTCGTAGCATATCATGACGTTGAATGAGTTTTTGCCAAGCTGCTGTCAGGCGGGATATGTCTAAATTATTAGTCTCAAATTCTATGTAAACATGATTGCTGACATGGCTTAATTCAAATACTTGATTGCGTCCCAACCAATGCGCTTGTTGAATGTCGGTGAGGGGAAATGGTTGGTGAAGTTGCTGAGGATTTGGTTTGATGATTGGTAGGGAGGTTGTTTTGATGTTGTTGAGGTTTAGGAGTTTGATCAGTTCTGGTTTATGTTGTTTGAGGGAATCGCGTAGTTCTGGTGTTAATGTTCCTTTTGGTGCTTCGATGTTTAATAGGTTATTTTCTAGCCAGAGTTTGATTCCTCGTTTTTCGAGTTCGATTAAAAGTTGGTTTTTGTTCATAATGTTTTTCTTCATTTTTGATTTAACGAACACCAATGGCACAGATAATAATATTCACTTGATAATGCAAAAACCCTTTTTAATTCTCTTAACTTTGCGTTCTTTGCGTTCTTTGTGGTTCGTTTATAGTATTTTTTAGTCTTTTCAGAAATCTCTGCGTAACTCTGTGCTTTACTTTGCGTTCCTTTGCGTTTCAAAAATTTGTACCTCATTTACAGCAATTTTCAGGTAAATGAACCATACTATTTTTATCTCACGCAAAGGCGCAAAGAAGAAGATAAAATAAAGAAATTTGGCAAGAGGTCTATGCGGAATACATTCAAATTTTGATGATTTCTTTATCGTCGTCTTGTTCTGTGGTTAGGGGTTTTTGTGTGATTTTGGCGATAATTAATTGTTCGTCAATGGTTAATGCTAGTTGTTGAATATTTGTTGTTTCCACTAATAATTGGCGCATGGGAATGTTAACTTGGAATTGATTTTGTAAGTGATTTTTCAACTGCACGAGTTTGAGCGAATCTATTCCTAATTCAAAGAAATTATTCTGTATTCCCACTACTTCAATTTGCAGCAGTTGTTGGATGAATTCGGCGATTTTTTTTTCGGTTTGGGTTTGCGGAGGAACTAAAGTTGCTGATGTGGCTGTTGCGAGATTGGGAGTTGGTAAGGCTTTTCTATCTATTTTTCCGTTGGGGGTTAGGGGTAAGGTGTCAATGAGAATATATTCAGCAGGTATCATATATTGTGGAAGTTTCTGCTGTAGATATTCTCGGAATTGGGTAGTATTTGATTTGGTAGTTTGAGGATTTTTAAGTATTGACCATTGCTGAGAATCTTTTGGGTCTATTTTTCCACCAACAAAGCTATAAAGGAGAATTTGATTGGCTTCTAGTTGAAATAAATCTTGAATTGGTGGAAATTCTAAATAGCCAAGGGGACAAAGACCAATTTCTTGGGTTGGTGCGCTGTTCATGAGTAATTGTCCGATGTGTCCTGCTTCTAAAAGACAGAAGTCTCTGGCGAGTTCTCCATACATCGGCGCGATCGCACTTAGTTTCCCAATCAAATAGATCGCAAAGGCGGATTGTTCAAAAAGTGGTTGATTCTCAAGGTAAACGCTGCTGTCTATTTCGTTGGTTCTGTGGAGTAAGATTAAATTGTGGTCGCTGGGATGATAATAATATATTCCTGCTGGAAGGGTTTCGATGCTGTTGGATTTGATGAATAAGTAAGTTTGTACGGGATAAAGACTCCCAGCAGAAGGATAGCAATATTTGGGGAGGGGATAATCACCCAGTTGCATTTGCTGGAGACAGTTGAGAAATTTACTAAATTGTTCTAGGGAGATTTTTTGAGGTAAAAATTGTCTGTAACTTTGGCGTTCTAAATAAGCTGTTTGCTCAAGTTCAGATTTGGGTAAGTTAATAGTAATTTGGGATGATTCTAATTTGCGGATTCCTGGTTGCTGGAGTTTAAATTCGATGCGTTCTCCAGCGTCGGTTAATACTCCTGGTTGTTGAGTTGGTTGGTAAGCTTCCCCTAAATTGGGAGTTGGTGTATCGCTAACGATATAAGCAACTAATTGTTGTGTTTGTTCTACTGTGGTGACTACTGCTTCTTTGACGGTGGGATGCTGTTTTAATATGGCTTCAATTTCACCAAGTTCAATGCGATAACCGTTGATTTTGACTTGAAAATCTTCTCTTCCTAAAAATTCTATATTCCCGTCGGGTAAATAGCGTCCCAAGTCACCTGTTTTATACAATTTTTCTTTGGTAACTGGATGAGTAATAAAGCTAGCGTTTGTTTTTTCTTCGTCTTTCCAGTAACCTTTTGCTAAACCGATACCGCCAATATATAGTTGTCCCGTCACCCAAACAGGAGTTTGCTGCAAATTATGATTTAATACATATACTTGTTGATTATCGAGTGGTTTTCCGTAGGGAATACTTTTCCAGTTAGGATCGACTTGGGTAATTGGATAGTAAATTGACCAAATTGAAGCTTCTGTTGCTCCTCCCAAACTCACAACTTGGATATTTGACCACAATTTTTGGATTTGATTTGGTAAATTTAGAGGTAGCCAATCTCCACTCAACAAAGCTAAACGCAGAGATGAAGGTTGTTGTGGTTGGTTGGTAAGATATTCTACCAACATTTGCATCAAGGCTGGAACTGAATTCCACAGGGTAATTTGCTGAGATACTATTAACTCTAACCAGTGTGCGGGATCTTTGGTTTTATCTGCTGAGGGAATAACTATTGTTCCTCCCGCCGTTAACATACCGAAGATGTCGTAAACTGAGAGGTCGAAGTTTAATGCTGATAAAGCTAAGATGCGATCGCGTGATTTAATTCCAAAGCGTCGGTTGATATCCAAAATGGTATTCACCGCACCCCGATGATCAATCATTACCCCTTTGGGTGAACCCGTGGAACCGGAAGTGTAGATGATGTAAGCTAAATCATCGGGAGTTTGGACTAGTTTGATATCTTTCCCATCTCCTCTGAGTTGACTTTCCACACATACTTGTTGAACACCTGATGGTAAAGATAGGTGAAGATGAGGTTGAGTGACAATTAATTTAACTTGTCCTTGGGTGAGTAAATACCATTGTCGTTCTGCTGGTAATTCGGGATCGATGGGGAGATAAGCCGCACCGGAGATTAAAATTCCTAGTACAGCAACAATTTGCTCCCAACCTTTTTCCATGACAATAGCGATTGCCTCTGGCACAGCGCTCCGCGCTATCGCATTGTTGCTGCTTGCTCCCAATTCTCGCAGCTGAGATGCCACTTGCAGAGCGTGTTGGTATAATTCCTGATAAGTTAGGGTACGCTCTGGGGTGATGACTGCTGGAGAATCAGCTTGGATTTGCACTTGCTTAATAAACAAACTGTGCAAAGTTTCCTCAGAAATGGGTGCGGTGGGATAATTTGCAATTGTAGGTTGTTGTAATTCTCGCTGAATCTTGCTCCAAATTGTATCTGAGGTAATTAGTTGTTGAAGCAAATCGCAGTAAGCAGCAAACATCTCATCCAGTAAACCTGGGGGGAAAAGTTCTTCCACCGCATCCCAGTTAAATATTAAAGTTCCGTTTTGCTCTCTGAGTTGATTATCTAACCAAACTTGCGGGGTTTGACTGATACTGTAAACGAGTTCGCCTAACTGACTTAATATTGATGTATCCTGACCAAGTGATTCTAAACCTAGTGTACTAGTAAATATCACTGGCATAAATTGGTAACTTTGACGTTGATGGCTAAGTTCTCGCTGTACCTGCAAACCACTGACGTAACCATGATCTAAATCCTGCCACAGTTGTTGCTGTAATTGTTGAGCGTGGTTGCTAAAGCTTTGAGGAACTGAGCGATCGACTTCTAAAAGTGTCAAAGATGTAAAGTCTCCGACAATCTCATTGACTTGGGGATGTAAAGGTAAACGTTTAAACAGGGTGAGATTAATCGTAAACTGAGGATTTTTGCTCCATTGACTGAGGACTTCTGCAAAAGCAGCCAGTAAAACGCCAGAAGGAGTTAAGTTAAATTGTTGAGCGCGATTTTGTAATTTGCGCCATTGTTCTGGAGACAGTTGAGAACTGCGACGTTGAAACCGAGGATTGGTAATGGAATTAGGATTTTTCGCTAGGGGTAATTCTGGTGCTGGTGGTAAGGTATCTAGTCGGTTAAACCAATATTCTTGAGAACGTTGATATTGGGGTGTATTTTTTAAAGTTGATTCCCCAAGCACGTAATCGCGGAAGGAAAGTTGTAAGGGTGGTAATACAAACTCAGAATTATTATATAAATCTAACCACTCCCGCATCAGCATAAACACACTCCAAGCATCAGCAATCAAAGCATCAAAACTGAGGTGGAGTCTGGTACGCTGTTCATCTATAGGTGTAGCTCGAATTCTAAATAAAGGCCATTGATCCGCAGGTAAGACTTCATGGGACATCTGCTCACGCATCACCTCTAAATCTTGCAAATCCAAAACTTCTATTTCATAAGCCGGTACTGTTGTCAGAATTTGCTGTTGACCATCTGGTAAAATAACAGCACGCAGCATATCGTGACGCAAAATGAGTTTTTGCCAAGCTTGATTTAATCTTGTTAAATTTAGGCGATCGCAATCTAATTCTAAATAACCATGAGCAGCAATATTTCCTAATTCAAAAGCTTCATTGCGTCCTAACCAATAAGCTTGTTGAATATCGGTGAGGGGAAAAGGTTGATATAGCTGTTCTGGATTTGGGACAATTGTTGGTAAATCAACTGAAGATTCTGTCTTTGTAAAAGATGTCAGTGCTTCACTCAATCCAGCCACTGTGGGAGATGTTAACAAAGAGCGTAGCGGTAACTCAATATTTAAGGTTTGTTGTAATCGCGCAATAACTTGAGTCGCAAGTAGGGAATGTCCCCCCAATTCAAAAAAGTTATCGTGAATCCCTACTTGTTTGAGTCCCAAAACAGCAGCGATAATATTAGCGATCGCTTCTTCCGTTGCGGTGCGCGGTGGAACAAACTCTATTTCTCGACTCTGTTCCATATCTGGAATTGGTAAAGCACGCCGATCTACTTTCCCGTTGGGTGTTAAAGGTAAAGTTTCCAGAATGGCGATCGCAGCAGGAATCATATAATCAGGTAACTTCTGTTTGAGAAAGTTACGCAATTCACTAGTTGTTAATGACTGTTGTCCAGAAACAATATATGCAACTATAGATTTATTGTCGGTTTGCAGTTCTCGAAGCATCACCACTGCTGCTTGTACTTGCGGATGACTACTCAAAACAGCTTCAATTTCCCCTAGTTCAATTCGGAAACCCCGAATCTTCACTTGATCGTCAATTCGACCGAGTAATTCAATATTACCGTCAGGAAGATAACGCGCTAAATCTCCCGTTTTGTACAAAATAGGGTTGTGGAGAGACGCGATTAATCGCCTCTGTACAAAGGGTGTGGGGGTGTGGGGAGAATAGGAGATAAATTTCTCTTTGGTTAAATCGTCCCGATGCAAATAACCTTGAGCTAAACCAGCACCACCAATATATAATTCACCCGCAACCCCAATGGGAACTAATTGCAGATATCGATCTAAAATATAAACTTGCGTGTTCGCAAATGGACGACCAATAGGAACCAACCCACTTCCTAATTTCCCAATCCCCAATTCAAAATACGTGCTATCAATACACGCTTCCGTTACCCCATAGGAATTAATCAAACGTGTCTGTTCGCCACAAAAACGCTGAAATTCTTGATATTCTTGCACATACAAGCTATCTGAACCGACTACCAACAATTTCATAAAGTGGAGATTTTGCTGAGTTCTTTGTAAATACTCAACCAAGTTTCTCAACACAGCTGGAACAAACTCCGCGCTATCAATTTTCTCCACAAGCATCAGTTTATACAGCTTGTCTGGTTCTAACAGCCACTCACGGGGACATAAAACCAACTTAGCACCACTACAAAGAGCGCGAATTACATCCCCTGAAAACACATCAAAAGCAAAACTCGCCATTTGTAGATGACTAGTCAAAGACTGGAGTTGATAAGCTTTTTCCCAAGCGTAAAACGCATTTACTAAACTACGATGAGCGATCGCCACTCCCTTAGATTTACCTGTAGAACCTGATGTGTAAATCACATAGGCTAAATCTTGAAGTGTAGTATTAATTACTAGATTCTCTTCACTTTCTTGGGAAATATCTTCCCAATCTCGATCTAAACAAACTACAGCTAATTCCTCAATTGCTAAACTCGCTACTAATCTTTGTTGCGTCAGCAATATCGATACTTGAGAATCACGCAGCATGAAACTCAAACGTTCTTCGGGATACGCAGGATCTAAAGGTAAATAAGCTCCACCTGCTTTCAGAACTGCCAATAATGCAATAATCATTTCTAGGGAACGTTCCACACAAATTCCCACAAGCTGATTTTTACCTATTCCCAAAGAACGCAGGTAGTGTGCGAGTTGATTGGCTTTGCTGTTTAATTGTTGATAAGTTAGTTGCTGTTCTTGAAATACCACCGCAACAGCGTTTGGTTGCTGCTTCACACAGTTCTCAAACAACTGATGAATGACTCTATCTTGAGGATAATCAACTTGATTGTTGTTCCACTCCCACAACAAATGATTTGCTTCAACTTCCGTTAGCAGAGATAACGAAGCAATTTGCTGTTGGGGATTAGCAATAATTCCTGCGAGTAAAGTTTGAAAATGATTCGCTATCCTGCTAATTGTCGTGGCATCAAATAAATCGCTGTTGTATCGTAAAATACCAATTAATGATTCAGCCGTCTCCATCATATCGAAGACTAAATCATTCTGTCCTTCCTGCTGGGGAATCACAAAAGGTTCGAGAGTTAACCCACCCCAATTTTCTCTGGTTTTAGTTTTATCAGATACAGACAATTCATAATCTTGAGCAATTTCACTGAGCTTTAACAAATTAAAGGAAACGCGAAACAAACCAGGAAGACTTGGATCGCGGTTAAGTTGCGATCGCTCAATTAGTAAAGTAGAGGGATAATCTTGATGAGCGATCGCATCCAATACAGTCTGACGGACTTGAGTTAAAAGCTGAGAAAATGTCGGATTACCAGCCAAATTTACCCGCAAAGCCAGCATATTCACGAAAAAGCCCACAGTTTCCGCAAATTCCGGCTGACTTCTCCCCTCAATAGGCGCACCCACAATTATATCTTCCTGACCTGACAAGCGGTAAAGTAACACTTGAAAGGCGGTTAACAAAGTCATGTAAAGAGTTGCTCCTTGAGCTTTCGCCATTTCTCGTAGCTGAGAAGTCAACTCTTGATTCAACTCAAAAGTATGGGAAGCTCCCAGATAGCTTTGAATTGGTGGTCGCGATCGATCTGTTGGTAATTTTAAGATGGGTAACTCACCCACTAATTGTTCGCGCCAGTAATTCCATAATTCATCGCCCACAGAACTTGCTAAAGTATTTCTCTGCCACTGTACAAAGTCTTTATATTGGTACTTAATAGCAGGTAAAGATATGACTCGACCTGTATTTTCTGCTTCGTAGAGCAAACGTAACTCATCAAGAACAATTCCTAGAGAAAAACCATCAATAACAATGTGATGTATTGTTAGTAATATTACATAATTATCTTCAGAACAAGTAAATAAATTTACCCGCAATAAATTACCTTTTTCCAAATTAAATGGACGCTGATATGCTGCTATTACTTGGCTTGCCAACTCATCTTCATTCCAAACTGAAGCGTCAATATTTTCAAAATAAACTTCTTGGTATTCATGAATCTGTTGAAAAGGTTCGCCATCTTTTTGTGCAAATGTTGTGCGGAGAGTTGGATGACGATTTACTAACTTCTGAAATGCTTGTTGTAAAGCCGGAATATTTAAATGAGAGCAGATGCGAGCTGTAAAAGCAACATTATAAGCTGCACTTGTGGGTGCAAGTTTATACAAAAACCATAGACCTTGCTGACCATGAGTCAGGGGATAGGATTTAGATGTGTGAAAACCTTGGCGCAGCAAATTGATAATTTCTGTTTTATGCTGCTTAATTTGATTTAAAACTGTGAAAGTTAATACTTCTTTGCGACCACGATAACGCAGTTTATTATCTTCAACCCACAATTCTATATTCTGTTGCGAGAGTTGTGTGAGAAACTCAACTAAATTCATAATTCTCCTTCCAACAACTCATCATCATTTTCTATTTTTGAGTTAGCATTTTCACTTAAATCGTTGACTAATATTGCTAAACTTGCAACATTAGTATCTTCCATAAATTTTACTGCTGGAATATCTAATTCCAAGTCTTTTCTAAACTTATTTCTGAGTTTGACAGCAATTAATGAATCAAGCCCTAAATAATTTAAAGACATTTCCACATCCAATTCAGATGTGTCTATCCCAATTGCTTTAGATATTTCGTCTTGAATATAAGTTGTAAAAAATGCAATTTTAGACATACTACTTAAGCAAAACAATATTCTTATTTGCGTTCTCTTCTCTGCGCCTAGAGCGTGAAAAAATGGATTAATTAGAGTTAAACTATTGCGGAGAATTTACAATAGCTAATTTTACATTACCACTGCAATTACCATCTTTATCATCCCAATAACGACATTTAGTAACTATATACATCATCCCAGATTTAATCCGAATATTAGTAAACTCAATCTCACCCCAAAACTGAGAAGACTGCATAGCACGTCGAAAGGAACTTTCAAAATTCACAATATAGACATCCGGTAGCTGTTTATTCCAATAATCTGCCATAGTCCACGACTGAAATGATGCCATCAGTCTTTCTTTTACAGATTTAGCTATGACATAATACATCATTTGGTTGTAGCAAATATTGAACTCTACTGAATTCAAATGACCAGTGTCATCGATATAACATGATTCTGAAATCGAGAATTCACATCGTCCGATTACACGTCCCCCATGCTGAGGATCGCCCTCTTTAGTTATTTCAGCAAATTTAAGATACTGACAATGAGCTTTATAAGGTTTGAGGACTTGTGTTAGTAAGATGTCATCATTATTGAAGTGGATACTATTTTCTTGGATGCTTTGTTGACTTGAATCTTGAAATTTCAACATGATATTTTACCTTAGTTAAATGACTATTTTGCTGGGAGTTGATGATTCGCAAAGTTGTAAAGAGTTGGAGGTGAGATTTTTGAAACTATAATTGATAAAAAGGATAGCTATCATGCAAGGTCAATCGAAATGTAATCGCTGGCTCCGAATTTGCAGCATAGTGGGCGCAATGTACTAGAGAGCGATTATCCCAAATCCGCACATCCCCTAATTCAAATTCATGGTGTTCGATTAATGGATATTTAAAACTTTTGTCTAACTGACCGGAATGAGTCAATAACGTTTGGAGAATATTTATATCTTGCGGTTTTCCCTCTAAATCATCTATGCGATAAGTAAACCCCTCGGTAATGTAGAGGATGGTTTCTCCTGTAACAGGATGAGTAAAAGTCGTTGGATGCTTTGCGGGAGGTGTGACTCGTTCAATCTCGTCCAATATCTCCGAAATCGGACGATAAACATCTTCAGGACGAATTTTAAAAAAACGTCTGACACTGTGATAACAACTCGACTGATTGGCAATGGATTTTAGGTCATCTGGTAAACTTTGATATACTTTAGACATATTAATAAAGTAAGTGCCACGCTCCTTACTAGGAAGGATCTGAGGATATACCATTGAAAATGCAAATGGCCTCGGCATAAATGCATAATCAGCGTGCCAAAATTTCCCAGTCTTGGGAACTCCCACTTGCTGACCATTGTCAGAAACATTGGAGGAAACAAAAATCTCTTCCCTTTCTGGATGGTGATACATTGGCTGATAGTATTTTTCTACCTCCCCAAGACGATACCCAAAATCGCAATACTCATCAGGTGATAAATCTTGCTCCTTGAGTACCACAATTTTGTATTCATATATCAGTTGCTTAAGATCCTCAATATCTCCATCTGAAGCAGTTTTGTAATTAAAGTCATAAACAACAACTCCCATTCGCTGATTGTCTTGATATTGAACTTTCATAGTTTTCTCACTCGCTTCACGGGAAAATTAATAAATCAAACTGGATTTATATAGTTAACTAATCTTACGTACTGATGAATTTGCTGCCAAACAAAGACTTGTAAGTAGCATGATACTACCTGCAACAGTAAACATAATTGTCAGATTTAAATTAACTAAAAAACCAGCTAAAGCAAAGGAAACAGGAGCAACACCAAAAGCAGAAAACATTCCCAAACTCATAACTCTTCCTAACATTTCAGGTTGGGTTTGTTTCTGAATCCAAGTAATTCCTACCACAGTAAAAATACAACTGCAAAATCCCAGCACTGCAATTGTGATACTAGCTAGTGCTATATTGCCAATAAAGCCAAGTAAAAACAAACCAAAGCCTTGAACACTCGCAATAGTCAGCAGTAAAACTCCGATGTTGGGAAGATTTTTGACAAATTGAGGTGTGAGTGTCCCAATTAACCCACCACCACCCCAAGCTGATTGCAATATTCCTAAAGCTACTGCACCACCTGGGAAGCGACTATGAGCTAGTGAAGTCATCCCAACTTGTAATGGCCCAATAAATAGAAAATTGAGGATTACCATTACCAGCAAAAAGATTCTCAGAGGCTGATTGTGCCATGCGTAGTAAAATCCCTCACGCATACCAGCAATCAAATTCATAGTTTTTTTAGTTGAAGCAAAATTTTGATTTAATTCCCCATTCAATGCTGTTGCTTTTGCTGTTGTTCCCTTCATGAGCAAAAGCGTGATAGTTGTGATGGCGAAAGTGATGCCATCAATTACAAATGCTACCTCAATCCCCGTAGTTGCAATGAGCAAACCACCCAAAGCCGGCCCAATGAGCAAAATCAGTTGGGAAGTTCCTTGACTTAAAGTATTACTTGCTATTAACTGTTCTTTTGAAACCAGACTGGGGATAATTGATTTAGATGCAGGTATAAACAAGCCATCAAATATGCCGAAGCCCGCAGCAAAAAAGTAAATATGCCATAGTTGAATCACTTTAAGCGCAACGATGGTTGCAAATAAAACGACTAGTAAACCACGTAAAGCATTGGAAACCAACATCACTAATCGTGGTGAAAAGCGGTCGCTCACCACACCACCAAATAGCATCAAAACAGCACGGGGAATCGCCGCACTCATTAACACTGTACCTAACGTGATCCCAGAGTTAGTTAACTGTATTGTTAACCAAGGCAATGCAATAATGTAAAACTGATCGCCTAGAAGCGAAACAGTCTCACCAATGTACAGAAGTAAGAAGTTGCGTACAGTTAGTGGTTTCCAAAGCGGAACTTTAGAATTTTTCATTTGTCATTTCTCATTTCTTCCTCTGTGTTCCTCTGCGTAAACCTCAGCGTGACTCTGCGTTTTAAAATAAACCCAAACATTTGGGATACTCCCTTTAATTCACACGACGTTCATAGCCTTGCCAATATTTCTCCCGAATTTTGGCCTTTTGCAATTTACCACTAGGCGTTCTGGGCAAAGATTCAGTAAATTCAACGCTTCTAGGTAATTTAAAATCAGCAATTTTACCCCGAACAAAATTAATAATATCTAATGCGGTTGCTTTCATTCCTATTTTTAAAACCACAACCGCTTTGATTGCTTCTCCAAAATCTTCATCTGGAACACCAATGACTGCTACCTCTCTGATGGCTGGATGTTCGTATAAAATATTTTCAATTTCTGCTGGATAGACATTTTCACCACCATAAAGAATCATGTCTTTAAAGCGATCGCAAATGTAAATGTAACCTTCTTCGTCAAAGTAACCAGCATCACCAGTATGAATCCAGCCATCTACTAAGGTTTTTGCTGTAGCTTCAGGTAATTTCCAATAACCAATCATATTTGCAGGAGATTTGATACAAACTTCACCCACTTGAGGGCAAGATAGTTCTTTACCTTCACTGTTGATGATGGCTACCGATACACCAGGAAAGGGTTTACCCGCAGCTTTGAGGATGTTTTTATTTGTAGATGTATGAGCTTGTGCAGGTAAAGAGACAGCACAATTGCCAGTTTCCGTCATTCCATATATCTGCACAAAATTACAACCAAATGTAGCGATCGCACTTTTGAGTGATGATTCAGCTATGGGAGAACCCCCATAAATAATGTATTCTAGTGATGAAAAATCTGTTTTTTGGCATAATGGTTCGTTCAACAGAGCTTGAATCATGGCTGGAACCATAAATGTCTTAGTGATGCGGTACTTTTCAATCGCTTCGAGAACCTCAACGCCGATAAAATTTTCTAAGACAATATTTTCTGCTCCGGCTGCTAAACCACGAATCGCCCACCATAAACTACCGATATGGAATAAAGATAAGGTCAGCAAACTCTTGTCAGTTGCATTCCAATTTATCCAGGTTTCGCCTCGTTGAGCAAATTCTTTAGCGATCGCAAAAAAACTGTAATGTCCTAGCTGGACACCTTTAGGTCTTCCAGTAGTGCCACTAGTATACATTTGTACGGCTACATCGTTGGCTGCAACAGCAACATTTGGTGGAGCGTCACTATGTTCCTGTGACCAGGTATCGTAACTCAGGCAATTGCCGTCAATTTTTTCTAAGGCAATAATGGTTTTAACACCGTCAATCTCATTTCTAATCGATGCTACTAACTGATAAAATTCCGCCCCAACAAAAAGAATTTCAACATTAGCATCCCTGAGAATATAGCTTATTTCAGCAGCAGCTAAACGCCAATTAATCGGTACAAAAACAGCTTTTATTTTGCAACAAGCAAATAAAATCTCATACGTCTTAAGTAAATCTTTAGCTAAAAATGCTACTCGCGCACCTGGTTGAATTCCTTGGGTTAATAGTGAATTTGCAACTTGATTACTTCTTTGATCTAATTGTATATAAGTAAGTAAATTATCTTTGAATATTAATGCCCTAGCATCTGGAAATTGAGATGCTTGCACGCGCGGTAAATCTGCCAACGTTATTATTTCACTGTTATACATCATCGACATTTATCAGAAAATTGCTCAGGTTTTTTTGTGCAGTCGTAACAAGCTATGTGAATCTATTACTAGCAGCCATATAAAGTAAAGATTTTACTTTTTTATTCAGATACTCAACTAAGTTCCGCAAATTGGCTGGGAGAAATTCTGCATTTTCAACTTTATTTTACTGCATTATTTCATACACTTTTTTCAGCTTTAAAAAGTTTGTATTACCTATTTTTATTTTTATGGTTAAGTTTCATCAATTAATTTGAAATGCCTTGAAATTTTTATTTAAAAAAAAATTAAGTACTAGGGCTTAAGCTAATACAGATTTTAGAGTATTGTCAATCTAAAATCTCTTTATCTTAACGAGTATAAAGTACTACATATTAGCTTTGGCTATTTATTTTTTTTTATTCCAATTAATTAGAAGTTAAAAAATATACTCTCATCAGGTATCAAGTCCAACGCATCTAAAGTATAATAATCCCTTAATAGCAAGGGTTTAGGTGGTTCAAAATCTAGGTTATTTTTGATCAATATCCTTGTCCAGCAAAACTTTCAGAGATTAAGTGCGTTGTTTATAATCTGTTTTCAAGCTTTGATACGTATAAAAGAACTATAGTATTAAATAATACTGTTTATTTCTAGCATATTTATTGATAATTAATCTTATATATTTTAATTTTGCTATAGAAGAATTTTGATATTTGACAATAAGTCAAATGAATCTTAAATGCTTGTTGACTAATAGTTTTGAAAGTATATCAATCAACTGATTTCGTCCATAAGAATAATTAATCAATCAGTAATTTTCAAGCTAGAACGCGATTTAGAAGTTTGACAGTTTGTCATTTGACACATTTACCACAAAGCCAAACAATTTAGTACATAAACGCTTTAGTTAATTTGCTACTAATAGCTTTATTTTTGTCAACTTTTATTGACAATTTGAGATTACTTTTTTGGTGTGAGGATTAAATGAGGAAACTGTATCTACTGGGAAATTTAGGACTAGCTATCATACTTGCCATATTTATAAATCAACAAGCTTTAGCTGTCACAAAAGAAGATCAAATTCCCCAAGTTTCAGATATTAAGCTGACTCACACAAGTGTCAAGGAGTGGCTAGCTCAACAAGAACAGTCTACTATTCTAATAACAGGGATAAAGTTGAATCAGACGGCTAGTGGGTTAGAAGTTGTTTTAGAAACATCTGCATCTGACAAGCTGCAAGCCACAACTAAAATAGAAGGTAATAGCTTTATTGCAAATATTCCCAATGCACAGCTGCGTTTAGCAAGTGGTAATACCTTCCGTCAAGAAACGCCAGTTGCGGGAATTACGGAAGTCTTGGCGGCAAATCAGGATGCAAATAGTATCCAAATTACTATAGTGGGGACAACACAAGCTCCAAAAGTAGAACTATTTGACAGCGATGAAGGTTTAGTTTTAGGGGTGACACCAACAACACCTGAAACTCAACCATCAGCCGATAGCCAAAAACCTAATGAACCAGATATTGAACTAACTGTTACCGCCCAAAAACGACCGGAAAATGCACAGAATGTACCCATTAGTGTTACGGTAATCCCTCGTCAGGAAATAGAAGATGCTCAAATCGATTCTTTGATTGATATTGCCAATCAAACGCCCAACTTTAACTTTCTTCCCACATCTTCCGGTGGTACAGAGTTTAGTAATTATAGTTTGCGGGGTTTGAACAATCAAAATTTCCTTACCGCTCAGGATAGCGTTGCCTTTTACATCGATGATATTCCAATTGACTATAACGGCTTTCTAGACTTGGCTTTACTCGATCTAGAACAAATAGAAGTGCTAAGAGGCCCTCAAAGTACGCTATACGGCCGAAATAGTTCTGGTGGGGTCGTCAATATCATTTCCAGACAAGCAACGCCAGAACCAGAAACACGAATTAGTGCAAGTTACGGTAGATATAACAGCCGCGAATTCCAATTCTCTCTCAACGATGCTTTGGTTGACGATAAACTATCACTGAGAATTGCGGGAGCTTACAGAGGACAGGATGGATTTATTAAGAACCTAGCCACAGGTAATGAAATAGGCGAGCGATCGCGCCTAGCTGCAAGAGCGCAACTCCTGTGGACACCTACACCGGATTGGACAGTATCTTTTAATAGCTATAACAGCTTTACAGATGATGGTAATCCAACCTACAACAAGTTAAATCCTTCTGACCCATTCGAGGTTAATTTACAAACTGAAGGATACAATAAGCTAGATACAAATACCCAAGCTTTAAAAATCGGTTACAACGGCGAGGGTTTCCGAGCCACATCTATCACGGCACGTCGTTTTACCCATCAAGAAAACGTTGTTCCAGGAAGCACAGGAGCAGTACAAATTATTGATGGTATTGACTCCACATTATGGACGCAGGAATTACGTTTCCAATCTCCGGAAACGGCAAAGCGTTTTCAATGGTTGTTAGGTAGTTACTACGAATCTCGTGACTTTAACGTTGGCGATGCTCAAACCGACTTTCCTGGATTTGGAAGATTTAGACGTACTGGAGACGATTATCGTCAAACATATGCAGTATTTGGACAAGTAGATTATCAGCTTATAGAACCATTAACTGTATTTGCTGGTTTACGTTACGAATCTAGTGATGCATCTTCAGATAGTACTTATGATTTAGTAAACGCTGACGGAACTCTCACTCCCCAGCGTCCGGCATTTAACAATGAAAAAGTCAGTAATAATGCCTTGATTCCCCGCTTCGGTTTGAAATATCAATTCAATCCTAATTTAATGGGATACGTAACTATTGCTAAAGGTTACAGACCGGGTGGATTAAACTATCGCGCCAATAGCGAAGCAGAACTGCGATTTGGAGAAGAAAAAACCTGGAGTTATGAAATCGGTTTGAAATCTTCTTGGTTGAGCGATCGTTTAATTGCCAACCTATCAGTCTTTCACAATGATGTAAATAACTATCAAGTTTTGCAATATGACGAGAGTGGGTTTTTTGGCAGAGTTAGCAATGTTGACCTGAAAGCCACAGGAGTAGAATTTGAACTGAAAGCCAAACCAGCTAAGGGATTCGATTTAACTGCATCAGTTGGTTATGTAGATAGTATATATAAAAACTACCTAAATTCTGATACAGGTGTAGACCTAAGCAATAATCAAGTTCCCCTATCCCCACAATTTACCTATAATTTAGCTGCTCAATATCGCAGTCAGTCCGGCTTATTTGCTCGTGCAGAATTGCGTGGTTATGGGATTACTTATTTTGATGATGCGAACCAAATCAAGCAAGAACCTTATGCCTTAGTTAATGCCCGCATTGGTTATGAAGCTGAGAAATATGGCATTTATTTATATGCAAATAACTTGTTTGATACTCGCTACATCACCTCTGGATACTTATTCCCAGTACCGGATGGAACCGCAGGATTTGGCGATCCCGTGACCTATGGCGTGCAAGTTAAAGCTAATTTCTAATTTAATTGTTGTAGCGATGGTGAAAAATAATTTTTCCTGTCGCTATTTTTGATTTGTTATCCTCTGCATATTGCTATGCTTGCTAAATTAATCCTGCTCGCCGCACTTTATACTACTCAATTCATTCCGACAACCTTTTTTATCCAAACCGTACCTGTTTTTATGCGACAACAAAATATGTCGCTGGATGCTATAGGGTTGTTAAGTTTTCTTATTCTTCCCTCAGCGTTAAAATTTCTGTGGTCGCCTTTTATTGACCGCTACAGTTTGCCAAAGTTAGGACATTATCGCGGTTGGATTATCTGTTTTCAACTTTTGTTAGCACTTGTAACATTTGGATGTGGATTTATTGATATTCAAGAGAATTTCACTATCTTAGTTTTTTGTATGTTTCTCGCTTTTTTATTCTCCGCCAGCCAAGACATTGCAACTGATGCGTTAGCAGTAAATTTACTCGAACCGCGAGAAAGAGGATTAGGAAACGCTATTCAAGCTGGGGGAAATGTTTTTGGCGCTATTATTGGTGGAGGTGGAGCGCTGATTTTACTAGATAGAATCGGCTGGCGGTATAGCTTGATAATTATGTCAGTTGTAATTTTACTAACTTTAATTCCAGTAATATTGTATAAAGAACAAGTTAGTAAGAAATCTCAGAAATCAAACTTTTTTAAATCTTATTTTCAACCTTTTATCAACTTTCTCTCGCGTCCCAAAGCATTACCTTGGCTTTTCGTAGTATTGCTATATATGGGAGGCGAAATGATGTCAGGTACAATGCTCCGTCCACTTTTTGTTGATAGAGGCTTGTCGCTCTCAGATATTGGCTTAATGTTGGGTATTGTCAGCTACAGTGTCCGTATTGTTAGTGCTTTGATTGCAGGAGTTTTGATTACCCACTTGGGAAGATTACGTTCCCTAGCTCTATTTGGCTTTGCCGCTAGCATGGTGACACTTTTGTATATCATACCTGCAATTGGTATCAGTAGTTTACCTGTACTGTATGCTGTTAGTATCACAGTCAATGCAGCCCAAAGTATGGCATATACTGCATTACTAAGTGCCATGATGGATAAATGCGAACCAGCAACAGCCGCTACTGATTATACATTTCAGGTGTCAGTAGTATACATTGGCGGAATTGCTGCTTCAGTTCTGAGTGGTGCGATCGCCAGTGCTACGGGATATACGTTTATGTTTATCATTAGTGCAGCCTTGAGTTTATTGAGCGTATTACTAATAACCAACTTGCGGTCATAGAAGCAACACATTCACAAGGTATACAGCCCTCTGGCTACATCGGATTGGTTAAAAAACCTGACCAAAGTCCTACTAATCATGTTCTTTAAATTGTCAGAGGCGATTCTCCCACAACGGAGACGCTACGCGAAGGTTACGGTATCTTCGATTTCTTTTAGTACGGATAACCGTCATTTTTATTCGTGTCAAGTAGTTGCAAAAAATATTTACATATTGTTATATTTGGTTACATAAGCAAGTAAAGGAAAAAAGACATGACAACAATACCTTAGCCAAAATAAGAGGATGAAGAGATAGGGCTGCCGTAGTAGAATTATTGTCTTTGTATAAATTTCCAAGCTTGGGTGCGATGGCAAACTTTGAAGAGATAGGGCTGCCGTAGTAGAGTTATTGTCTCTGACAACGACAACTCAAACACTACTGTTCAGCCCATGCCCGATATCTTATCACTGTTACAATGCCTGCTACCGCAGATCAACGCGACAACCATGCGGCAATTTAACCAAATAATCCTGGCTATGTTAGCGATGAGCGGACGAGTCACAATGTTGGGGATCTCTCGTTGGGCAGGCACTGGTGGTAGTTATCGGACGATGTTGAGATTCTTTCATACAGTAATCCCTTGGGCAACGTTGTTTTGGCTATTTTTCCGCAAGCATTTATTCCGTGCGAATGAGGTATATTTGCTTGCAGGAGATGAAGTTGTAGTGAGTAAATCAGGTAAAAAGACTTATGGGTTGGATAGATTCTTTTCCAGCCTAGCAAGTAAACCAATATTAGGGCTATCTTTCTTTACATTATCATTAGTAAGTGTTGAACAAAGGCACTCGTTCCCGATTCGGATAGAACAGGTAATCAAGAGCGATGTAGAAAAAAGTAGCCTGTCATCAAGCCTAGAAATAAAACCATTAGAGAAACGTAAGAGTGGAAGACCAAAAGGGAGTAAAAACAAGAATAAAACAGAGGTTATTCTCACATCTGAATTGCTAAGAATTAAGAAGATGATTAATGAGCAAGTCTTGTTAATAGCTAACTTTATCCCTCTGACATACTTAGTATTAGATGGTCATTTTGGGAACAATAATGCTTTGCAGATGGCACGTCTTGTTAACTTGCACATAATTTCTAAGTTGCGCCACGATTCAGCATTATATATACCTTATCAACATCCTGACTCCAATAAGCGCTCTCGTCGTAAATACGGCGATAAAATTGACTACTGTAACATACCTGATAAGTATTTATGTAAAAGTAGTATGGAGGATGAAGTCCAAACTGATGTTTATCAATGCACTCTCCTTCACAAGGAATTTGCCCAAGCACTGAATATAGTTATTTTGGTCAAAATCAATCTTAAAACTAATGCTCGTAGTCATATAATCCTATTTTCTAGCGACCTAAATTTGTCATACGAAAAGATAATCGACTACTACAGACTGCGCTTCCAAATTGAGTTTAACTTCCGTGATGCCAAGCAATTTTGGGGATTGGAAGATTTTATGAATCTGAGCCAAACTGCTGTGGCTAATTCTGCTAATTTAGCATTTTTCATGGTCAATTTATCCCACTATCTTCTCGCTGATTTCCAGCAACTCAATCCCGGTTCCGGCATTATTGACCTTAAGGCTTACCATCGTGGTTTTCGATATGTTCGTGAAATGTTAAAAATGCTTCCCGAAATCCCTGAGCCTATTTTATTAACCCAGATTTTTGCCAAGCTTACTGCTTTAGGACGTATTCATCCCGTTTCCACTGGTGTTGAACCCTCGTAGATTGGCAGAGGTATTGGACAAGCAAAGGCTTTACCATGAACGAACTCGGTCAACTCAACAACTTTGCAATTGAACCAAAGGTTTATGTAGATAAAACCCCAAGAGCAGGTTTTACCGAGTACGCCGAGAAACTCAATGGGCGTTTGGCGATGATTGGTTTTGTCTCACTCATAGCTGTAGAAGTTGTCACAGGACACGGCTTGATTGGATGGCTGACAAACCTATAACTAAATCTGAATATTTAAGAATTTCACTCAATTAACCGATAGAAAATCACCAGAGGATAGCTATGAAAACTGATTTTGATTTCCCTAAAAAAGATTTAATTGGCCCCGTTGTTTTTCGCCCCGATTTCAACAACTTTGAAACAATTAACGTTAACCAAGCCTGGTCATTATTTTTCAGTGCAGGTCAAGATGATAAAGTACTGGGAGAAGAAACTGAATTAGGCAAGTTTTTCACTAACCTTTTAATTGCTGTGGGAGTAACAGGAACTCTTTGGGCAATCTATTTCAGCAATTTGGCATAAAAAGTTGGCTTCAGGTTTTAAGTTGAATAAATATATCCGAAGTCTTGGTGGACATAACCAAGACTTATTTTAAATTACGGAGAATAAATATTGCTACTCTAGAAGAAGCGACTAACAGTATAATCAGGAAAAATTACGAAATCGCTCTAATATCCTTTGTCGCACTCGTTCTATAACTACTCCTTCCTCAGCAGATAGCCCATCAAATAATATCTCATATATCAATGGTACGCCCAACTCTAACTCTGATAAAAGTGTACGCTGGCTAAATACATCTGGTGGTTTACCTTCTAGCATCAGCTGTCCTTGATCTATGACAAAAACCCAATCTGCCCACCGATAGACTAAATCCAAATCATGGGTTGCCATCAACAAAGTGGTTCCATCTTGATGAATTTTTTTCAAAGTTGCTATCAAGTTGCGAGTATGTTTTATATCTAAATATGCAGTTGGCTCATCCAACACCAACAGTTCCGGTTGCAGCACCATCACATCGGCTATAGAAACTCGCTTTTTTTGTCCTAAACTCAGATGATGTACTGGTCTTTCTGCTAAAGTAGTCAATTCAAATTCAACTAATGCTTGTTCTACTCGATCTTTAATTTCTGGTTCTGGTAAACCTAAATTGCACAAACCGTAAGATATATCTTCCTCAACAGTGGAAGCTACTAATTGTTGTTCTGGGTCTTGAAATACTAGTCCAACTTTCTGCCTTAAATTACTCAGATAATTCCGATTATAACTTAACGGTTCACCACGCCAACTTACAGTGCCAGAATCAGGTTTATATAGACCGTTGGCTAACAAGAATAGTGTCGTTTTACCACAACCATTCTGACCAATTAATGCACACCTTTTGCCAGATGGAATTTTCAGTGTTAGACCATTCAAAGCTGATTGCTGTGCGCCAGTATAGGTGTAATATACCTGCTCAAATTCGAGTAAATATTCCTGCATTTCGCCAAAACTCTAATCCTATTAATCCTATGCAGCCGCAAATGGCTTCGATGATATATCGTGCTTGGGGACGATAGCGACGAGGATGCCAAACTCGAAATTCACTCACAAAACCCCGTGCTTGTAATCCGAGAGAGAACTGACTATATTTTTGTAAGGTTCGCTGTAATAGTTGTCCGATTAGTAGTGCTAAACTTTTCATCCCACTTCTCCAAGTACGGTAGCCACCACGGGAATTTTGTGCTGTCCACAATTCATTGGCTGTGTTCAGCAGAATGAAAATAAACCGATACATTAATAATAATAAATCGGTTAAAAGCACTGGAAATTTTAAGTAACGCAGAGTTTGTAAAATTTCAGTAAAAGGGACAGTTAGCATGAGAAAATATAGGCAAGAAACAGAGGCTAAAGCTCTGGTTAAAATTCCCAATGCTTGGATAGTTCCACTATGGCTGATATAAATATAGAAGTGTCCGAGAGTTAGTCCATACCATGAATCTAATTTTACACTTTGTAAATCAGTAATTGCAACTCCATTCACCATCAGCGCTGGTAAACTTGTTAAACAAAAAACTATGGTGAACATTAACAAACGAAAATAAACACCAGCCGGAATCCTTGCATAAATAACTGTCCAAACACCCATCCAAAGCGCTATTAAAATTTGCACTAGTGGATGGGTAGCAAGGGAAATAGCAAGAGTAGTAAATGCAAAAATTAGTTTATGTTCTGGTGGCAATCTTCGCAGTCGATTGGTATAAGCTAAAGTATCTAGTTGCAGGCTCATTCTTCCCGTTTTTGTTGTTGGGAACGTCCTTTATACAACCCAATTGCATAACCGACTACTCCTGCACCTAAAGCTGCTTGCGAAGCAAATAATAAACTTTCTATTTCACTACTAGCGGGTTCAAAAAATGATTTAAACCAGGGTTTATATCCAGGTTGTATTTCAGTAATTGCTTTTTCTGCTTTGTCATCGGAACCGACAAATTCGCCACCATGCACAAATATTAACGGTGCAACTGCTAAAGCTAATACAGCTACTACCAACAGCCAGTTACTCAACCCTTTTTTAGATTGACTCATTTCCTTGGGGTTCCCGTTTGATTAATTTCAACAATTCTAATTCTTGAGGATTATAAGATTGCAGCCAGTTCCATACCAATACAGTTAGCAATCCTTCACTAATTGCTAAGGGGACTTGAGTTATAGCAAAAATTCCGGCGAATTTGGCAAATGAAGCGATAAATCCGCCAACAGGTGCAGGGAAAGCTAGGGCGAGTTGGATGGAAGTGATAATGTAGGTGAGTAAATCTGCGATCGCAGCTGCTAGAAATATGGCGATTTTTTGTTTACCACCCAACTTTATTGTCAGATTATATATCCAGTAAGCTGCAAATGGCCCTGCGATCGCCATCGAAAAAGCATTTGCCCCCAGCGTCGTCAAGCCACCATGCGCCAGTAACAAAGCTTGAAACAACAATACTAAGCTACCCAAAACTGACATAGTAAGGGGGCCAAAAAGCACCGCACCTAATCCCGTCCCTGTTGGGTGAGAACAGCTACCTGTGACGGAAGGGATTTTTAACGCTGACAGCACGAAAGTAAAAGCACCAGCCAAGCCCAGCAGTAGTTTCAGTTCCGGGTTAGCTTGGGTAATGCGAGTCAGACTACGCAATCCTAGTAGAAAAAATGGTGATGCTACAATCCACCAAAAAACTGCCCACTGCACAGGTAAAAAACCTTCCATAATGTGCATGGCGTAGGCGGGTTTGGGTAAACCAACTACTAGATAAAAACTGATAATTGCCATCAGGGTTAGACTGACTAACGCCTGTTTTTTTCTTTTCATAATCTGTACCTCGCAGATTTATGTAAACGAATTGATTCTAACCGGCGGGCATCCTGACTCACCTAATGTTGGTTCACAGTTGCGGGACAGCGCCGGATTTTCACCGGACTTTCCCCCTTGCGTCCGATAGTGTAGCGTGGCGTTTAGCCATTGGCTGCTCCTCATCAGAACCGATTGGAGTAACTATATCACTATTACCAATTTTGAACAGCGATTTTTTATTAGGTATTCACAAAGCGTAGATCGCAGTGCAGAAGTGATGTTAACAACTTCAGATGAGCGGACATTGACTGCCTTTGTGAACCCTTACACGGAAGAAGTCTTAGGGGAGCGTGACGAAAATAATAATTTCTCACTCGTAAGATTCACAGCAGAGTAAGAGGAAAGAAAAAGCGAATTTTTAAATTTCATACTTGAGTTCAGCAACGCCCGTTTTTGGTCAACTTGCTTGTAGTCCACTGAACGTGTGGTAAAGAGCTACACTCGGTTTGACAATAGCTGGAACAATTTTCTCACAAACCATTCTTACGCCTGATAAATTCCGTGCTGTTGTCCCTCCTGACTGGACTTTAGACTGCACAAATAATCAATCCGTTTCCAAGCGATCGCAGCTTGCCTTGGAGAACAACTCAAACCATAAGTGCGACGGGCATCATAATTACCCTTGATTCCCTTGGCTACTCCAACGGGAATCCCAAAAGCCACCTCACGAATGCCGGGTTGATAGCTTCGGTCTTCATGAGAGAGCCGTACTTGCGTAATCTGATTTCCAATTTGGTCTGCCCAGGGGGTCAAACCAATTCGCAATTCGCAATTCGCAATTCGCAATTAATTTCATTGCTTGATTTTCTCTTTAACTTTTCGAGTAGATGCAACTAAGATTTTTCCAATTTCTCTAGTTTCTTGAAGTAAGGATTCAAACTTGTTTTTATCAACCAATTCTGCCTCGATTAATATTTCTAACCAATATTCAGTCTCTCTTTCTTCTTTAAGCGCAATTTCTAATTTGCTCAGAAAATCTTTATCAGATTGGGCAGATTGAGCTTCTTTAACGTTTGCACCTATAGAAGTACCACTTCGGAGTAACTGTTTTGATAATGTTCGACAAACTCCGGGTTTTTCATCTAAAAAAGTACAAGCTTTAACTATTCTTATTGCCAAAGCTTTCGTTCTATCAGCAATACTAATTTTTTGATTCATTTCTTTTACTCCTAGTTAATAATTGCGAATTGCGAATTGATTCTTGGTAGTTGGTAATATCTGCGTGGATTGGAATTCCTGGTTGTTCATGGCGCAGTTGTGATTGAGAATAAGGGGAGATTTCGACAAATTGCTGGACTTGGAATTTGTAAGATAGACCTGCGGCTGATATTCCGTGGTGGCAGAGTCCGCCGATGCCGGAGAAAAGCGAGAGGACAGATTTCATAAGGCGATCGCACTCCTGACCAGTTCATCTGGCACTTCAAATATCCCCAATCGCCCAATGTAAGGAATTGGTGTAATCTCGCGTGGATTCTCTAGCTTCCAGTGGTATTGCATGGGCATTCTCCAGCCAGATGCAACTTGTGAAAACTTGCAATCCACTATTGTGACTATACCGATGACTTGACCGCGACGGAGAGAGATTAACTCTGGGATTACTACCCCCATCCCTTGGCAAAATTCTCTCGCTAGCTGGTACTCTTTCTTGGTACAGGTTTTGGCGGCGTGGATCAGAATGTCGCCGCGATAATGAATGGGCCAGCCTCGGTTTTCTATGTTTTTGGTGGAGTGAATGATTGCCCATGCCCAGGGTTGGCGAACGGATAGCGCTTTCATGGGTTTTAAAACTCCAGTAATTGAATGTATGCGTCTAATGCTGCGATCGCTGGATATGGATGTGGCTTTGATTGGACTCCGTTGCTTTCTTGTGGCGGTAATCCCTTTTATTACTTTTTAAAAAACTCTGTATTTTATTCACGATTTCTACTATCAAAATTCAGTTCTATCTTTTGATAAAATAAAACTTATCCTTTTGGGAGAGTAAGACCTATCCCTAATAGTCAGGAAACATTGAATGTAATACACAATCATAGTCGTATATTCTTTGATTCATGAAAGCCGAGGATTGCGTCCATACCCCTCCGGCTTTTTTGTATTTATCAACTAATCATTAATGAAGTGTGAGCAAATTAGAGTTAGTTAATGTTGGTGTAGAGCAGAGATTATAAATCTAATTCGTAATTCATAATTCGTAGTTCGTAATTCATAGTTAAGAATTACGAACTATAAATTAGTAATTATTTGGTTGTTGGTCTAACCAAACTATTAAATCCTCAACGGAGGAAAAATCTAATAATGCTTCTCCTAAAGTTTCCAATTGTTCAACAGACAAGACTCTAACTCTTTCAATATTTGATGAATCAATCTCACCAAAACGTCTATTTAATTGGCGAAGAATCAAACGTTCTTCACCTTGTTTACTACCTTTTTGCAAAATATCTTGATAGATAACAGATTCCTGCATAATATCCTCCCGTAAAAATTGACGAATTAAATCTTTTTCAAACCTTAAACCTGCAAATATCTCTGTACATCCAGCAATGTTCTGCCTTTCATCCCTATCTGGAATTTTAGCGATATTTTGAGCTACTTGGGATAATAAAGTTGCTGGGGAATCAGTTCGAGTTAAAGGCGCAAGAGGTAGTAACGCTGGATTATCCAGAAACAAAGCTGAATCTTGTTCCCATAACCGTATAACTTGATAACGGTGACTTGTGAACTCATCTATGTATTCTTCAGTAAATGCAATAGGGTCACTACTTTGTTGTAAGAAGATTACGACTTGGGTTACTGGTGTGTTATATTGCCGTTTCAATCTCACGTAATAGTCTAATACCCGCAAAGGAATTGGCGGATTAGATTTGGGGAGAGTCTGAAACTCAATATGCAAAATCCGACTACTTGTTTGCAAAAATGTGACATAATCTGCGCGGATTGGCTCTATTGAAAGTTCAGTTTTAAGTACTGTAACTTCTGTAGTTTTATCTGGTAGCAACCACTTGGCAAACTCGGCTGGATACAATTCAGCTAAGTACTTAGCAGTATTATCGTAACTCAATTTTTTCACCCTTATTTTAATGGAAATTTAGTTCTTAGCAAGCTCAATGATTTTGTTTACTTTGTCAATGGTCAGGAAATTCATCTTTATCATAATCTTCTCCTCCTTTTGGATTTAGACTAAACCAATAGTACTTTTTTAATTGTTATATTTTCTGCCTGATTCCGTTGCTGGAGTGCTTCTTAAATGAACAGTTACAATGCTTAGGTTAACTCTTGTTGTATTTAATATTGAGATTTAGCTAAGTTCTTAAACTGTCCAAATCGTTCATCAAACAAGAGATTAACAGTTGTCTCACTACTAAACCGACTTTTCAAAACTGAAACTTCAAAAATGCCTTTTTGGGTGGTCTGTTTATCGTAGTAATCTTCTCGATACAAACCCAACATCACAGCAGCTTCTTGTTCAAATCCTCCAGATTCTCGAAAATCAGCTTTGGTTGGACGCTTTTCGGAACGGGAATCAACTGGGAGCATCCACTTTTGGCAGAAACACTCAAATAGCAAGTAAACCATTAAGATAAGCACAACGAATAGAGAGGATGTGATTAACACTATCAAC
>NZ_JBALEQ010000085.1:0-52515 GCF_036917775.1 Nostoc sp. | reverse complement strand
ATTCTTGCCAAAGGACTTGTCATATTCTTTCCACATAATTGCTACTGCAATTTTTTATTATCTCATGCTATTTATATTAAGGATAAGTCTAATGAAATTAAACCAATTAATGAACCTCAACAGTTAATTGATAAAATACTAATTCCTTATGGTGAGGCTTTTTATGAAATTAATAATCTAGCCTATCACAGTGATATCTTAGGAGAAGAAGTAAATCAAAAGTTTAGATGGTTACACTTGATTGATAATTCTGACTGGATACCTCCAGCTATTTTATATCTCTCTCGCAATTACAGCAATCCTGAATTGTTATTACGGTTTTTCACAGATTTAGATCGCCTAGCTTCAGGTCTAATGATTCAACGGAATAATATTAATGAACGCATAGAACGTTACGGCAAATTACTATATGCTATCGAGATTGGAGAAGATTTGTACGTACCTGATTCACCTCTGCAACTGAAACCTGAAGAACAGGTACGTATTATCAAAATCCTAAATGATGACCTTTATTTAATTAGAAAAATTCGACTTTATGTTTTACTACGTTTAGATGCTGCACTCTCAGAAGGAAAAGCTTCATATAACTTCTGTAATATTAGTGTTGAGCATGTACTACCTCAAAATCCAACTTCTGATAGTATGTGGGTACAATCATTTCCTAGCCAGGAAGAACGTGATAAATATGTCCATCGTATGGGAAATTTAGTTTTACTCTCTTCCTCGAAAAACGCTCAAGCGCAAAACTACGACTTTGACCTGAAAAAGCAGAAGTATTTCACAACAAAATCAGGCATTTGTAATTTTGCGCTAACGACACAAGTGTTAATGGAAAAAGAATGGACACCTGAAGTTATCAACAAGCGGCAGCAACAGCTAATTCATCAGCTAAAAGAAGTTTGGCGTTTACAGTAGTAGGTTGGTTAGGTGTGTATATGCGTAGCTACCCATAGAGGTACGATGACCTAAATCTACGCACTTACAATCTAAAAAAAGTAGTATTTTTGACAAAAATTGGTTAGTAAATTGATTTTTGATTTAAATAAGTATAAATACGTTCAAATCTACAGATTTCATGAAATTTTCAATAAGTTGCACTAGTCACTACACACAAAACGATGATGTTTCGTTAAGCTGTAAGCGCTATGATTAGAGTTTATTGAACGTCTTATGCACTGGTTATTATCTGGGCCGTTGAGTAGAGAAGAATTGACGGTTAAGATTGTAGGGTTGCCTGCATCATTACAAGGTAAGAAGCTGGTGCAGTTGTCAGATTTTCACTACGATGGTTTGCGGCTGTCGGAAGAGATGCTAGAAAAAGCGATCGCAGTTACTAATGAAGCTAAACCAGATTTAATTTTATTAACTGGTGACTACATAACTGACGATCCAGCACCGATTCACCAACTGATACCTAGACTCAAACATCTGCAAAGTCACAGTGGTATCTATGCTATTCTTGGCAATCACGATATACATTACAAAAACGCAAAAACAGAAGTTACCGATGCCCTTACTAGCATTGGAATCCACGTCCTTTGGAACGAAATCGCCTATCCACTAGGAAAAGAATTACCATTGGTAGGACTAGCTGATTATTGGTCACGGGAATTCTACCCTGCACCTGTGATGAATCAACTAAATCCCGACACACCCCGCATCGTTTTATCCCACAACCCAGATACTGCGGAGATACTGCAAGCATGGCGAGTTGACTTACAATTATCTGGTCATACTCACGGTGGTCAAATCGTGATTCCCGGAATTGGCCCTGCAATATTTTTTTACGAAAAGCTTGCAAAAAAAATACCTAAAAAAGTGCAGCGTCGATTTCCAGTGTTGCAAGAAAATGTTTCTGTAGTCAGACATTGGGAATGGGCACAGGGTTTCCATCATCTGGGAAAAAATCAGCTATATGTCAATCGTGGTCTGGGAACTTATCTCCCAGGACGCTTATTTTGCCGTCCAGAAGTCACTATAATCACCCTACAAGGTGAGTAAGTAATCCAAATTTCTGAATTCCAGAACGGAAGCACAGTAGGTATTCTGGCTAACAAGTACCTGTAGATTTGAGTGAGTCCTGCTTAGTTTAGTCTCAGGATTTAAATCAATTCGTTAATTTTATCTTGAGTATGTGACATAAATTATTGCAGTTTCTCAAGTTACATTTTGATATTTGGTAAGCTGTAAGCGCTGGTATGAGGAGTATCGGTTGCCTTATGCATTGGTTGTTTACGGGACATTTAAGAGTAGATAAAATCACGGTTAAGATTGCGGAACTTCCAGCATCTTTACAAGGTACAACGCTAGTGCAGTTGTCAGATTTTCACTACGATGGTTTGCGGCTTTCGGAAGATATGTTAGAAAAAGCGATCGCACTTACTAACGAAGCTGAACCGGATTTGATTCTATTAACAGGTGACTATGTAACGGATGATCCGACACCAATTCACCAATTGGTGCATCGACTCAAACATTTGCAAAGTCGCTGTGGTATCTACGCTGTACTGGGTAATCATGATATCTACTACAGTCATTCAAAAGCAGAAGTTACACAGGCGTTAACTAGCATTGGGGTGCATGTGCTTTGGAATGAAATCGCCTATCCATTAGGAAAAGAATTACCATTTGTAGGACTAGCTGATTATTGGTCGCGGGAATTCTACCCTGCACCTGTGATGAATCAACTAGACTCTGTTACACCCCGCATCGTTTTATCCCATAATCCAGATACAGCCAAAATACTGCAACAATGGCGTGTAGATTTGCAACTATCGGGTCATACCCACGGCGGTCACATCGTAATCCCTGGCATTGGGCCTTTAGTATTCCATTATAAAAAACTACTCAAAAAAATTCCCAAAAAATTAAGGTGTTGGGTAACGTTTTTATTAGGAGACTGTTCTAAAGTCGTCCGATATTGGGAGTGGGCGCAAGGGTTTCACAAGGTGCAAGAAAATCAACTATATGTCAACCGGGGTTTAGGAACTTATAAACCAGGACGTTTATTTTGTCCCCCAGAAGTGACTGTAATTACCTTAGTTAGTCATTAGTCATTGGTCATTGGTCATTGGTCTAAATAAACCTCTCCTAAGAAGAGAGATAAATAACAAAGGACAAAAATACATAACACTCAAAGCAGAAACCGCCAGAAGCTACGATGGATATATATCAGCAGCTTGGGGCGGTTTCTTGAAGATTAGAGAATTCAGAAGTAAGTAACTCAACTAAGGTGGACAGTATTTGCGATCGCTAGACTCAGAATTGCACATCCTAACATTCCAACTAGGCAGGCATTTTCTGGCAGTGCGTTTTTATACCTCCAAAACAACTCATTGAACTTAAGGAAAAACACATTCTTCAATGGATGTCACAACTTCAGAGCGATCGCAAGAACATTAGAGCAGGAGGCACAGGCTCTAACTTGAAAGTTTTTATTAACTTTTAACCTGTTTGTACCTTGCTCTTAATTTAGCATCGTGTTTGTTTCGCTACAAGATACGTTTACCAAACTTGAACACCATTAATTTATCGCAACAATTCCGAAATCTTTCTTAAGAATATTCCCACTGGTTAGATGTTGGTGTTAAAGCCAGCATTATCAAGTGGGTTAGAAATTCAGAAACGAATGGCACTAAGAAAACCTAAAACCTTTGTCTGAGGGAGGTGTGGGAGGATGAGGAAGAAATCTGGCTCCCCACACTCCCCACACTCAAAAGCCAGTTAAATCACGGGTTTGCGCTTATCTTAGTGCCATTCAGTTCAGAAGCCGTTATTGAGCAGAACCGCCTGTTGTAGAATCATTTACGGTAGAAGAATCATTATTAGATGTACTGTTTGACTGGTCTACTCCTTGAGGTGAAGTGGTTTTAGAGGTATCAACTTTTGTACCTGGAGTGGCGGTATTAGTAGAAGTACCACCCTGATTCTGCGAAGTAGGAGTATTAGTAGTTGGACTCGTCGCCGGACTTTGTGTTGCTTTCGGGGCTGGCGGAGTTACAGAAGGTGCTTTTTCTGCCGCAGACTGTTGGGGTGGAATAGTAATGTTAATATCTGGTTGGCGAGGTGCAGATGGAGGTGTAACCTGCTGTTGTGGAACAGGGACAGCAACAGGTACTTCTCTGATTTTTTCGATTATCTTCGTTTGTGGTTGAGGAGTTGGACTACTACTCGGTACAGGAACCAAGACCGGCACAGTAGTGTCAACCGCAGCGTTATTACTTTGGTTGAAGTACCATACCCCACCTACAATCAAACTAACTAGAGAAGTAACAATAATACCCAGCAGCAAACCACGACTAGCATTTTCATTGTCACGTTCGGCTAAATCAGCTTGCTGGTAGTTACGCTCAGTATTTCGACCTTGTACGTAACCGTTAGTGTAAGAGTTGGGATTAGCTGTGCTGTTCTTGACTGTTTCTGTAGTTCGTGTCAAGTCATTGTGAATATTACCATTAGTATCAGTGTAAGATTCTTGCTTAATTTCACTGTTTTTGATTTCGCGTTCATTGGGCATAGACATAACTATTTATTTCACTCCTCGATATGATTTTGACAAACTAAAGCTTTGTAAGAGAAAGAGGTTTTAATGAGTTTAAAAATCTATGTTGCTGATAAATATTGAGTTTTATTTATTACCCAACTGTTGGTTAATGCCAGAATAACCTCTGAGATCGAAGAAGTGGCTCTATCTATAGGAAGTTAATACTTTATCTAGAGAAAGAGCATCCCAAAGATGGATGTTATTAAACTGTCAGATGATGGATTGATAAAAAATCTAGTAAATTACTGAAATCATCTAAATTTTTAATTTGTATTTAGATATCGCATCGCCAAAGCTTAATTGTCATATCTCGACTACCACTAGCTAGGGTTTTGCTATCAGGACTGAAAGCGACGGAGTTAACCCAATCAGAATGGTTATTCAAAGTGTAAAGTTCTTGTCCTGTGTTAACATCCCATAGCTTTACACTGTGATCTGCACTACCACTAGCAAGATACTGACCATCGGGACTAAAAGCGATCGCACAAACATAGCTGCGATGTCCGGCAAGAGTGTTAATTACCTTACCTGTATTGATATTCCATAACTTGATAGTTTGGTCATAACTGCTACTAGCTAAAATTTTTCCATCAGGGCTAATGGCGACACACATCACCCAGCCTGAATGACCGTTGAGAGTTTGCAGCAGTTTGTTACTCTTCAAATTCCATAGCTTAATAGTATTATCTGCACTGCCACTTACAAAAATTTGTTGTTTTGGGCAAATAGCAAGGGAGTAAACTAAGCCAGAATGACCTTTGAGGACTTGCAGTAATTGTCCCATCTCTATATGGGAAACCTTGATAGTAGTATCTGTACCGCCACTCAGGATAGTTTGACCATCTGGACTAATGATTACTGAAAAAACTGGGGTTGAATGTACTTTGAGTGTCTTGAGTAATTTACCTGTAGACACTTGCCAAATCATTATGCTGTTATCATCACTGCCACTAACCAGAGTTTGGCTATCTGGGCTAAAGGCTAGGCATCTTAACCATTTTGTATGACTAGTGAGAGTATGTAGTAATTGCCCTGTGTCGAGATGCCAAATTTTGATCGTATTATCACTACTTCCACTAGCTAAAGTTTTACCATCTGGACTGATTGCAGTTGTAAAAACCCAGTTGAGATGAGTCAGAGTGTGTACACATTTCCAGGGTGAAGGTTGAGACTCTGATTTAGGTGGTGGCGGTGGTGATGTAGGTTTGGGTGGTGGTGGCGGCGTTGCTGGCTTTGGTGGTGGTGATGTAGGTTTGGGTGCTGCTTTTTTCTGTTTCAGTTCCAGTTGTATAGAATTTCTAAAATCTGACTCGGCTCTATTTTCATATCCTAGTTTCGAGCAAGCAAGCCCTCGGTATTTGTAAGCTTCAAAGTAGTTAGGGTTGAGACGAATCGCTTTGCTAAAGTCTTCAATTGCTTCACTATATTTTCCTTTTTGAGCTTTCTCCATCCCCAGTTTGTAGAAACTTTCAGCATTAGATGGAGTGAAATCAATTTTGATAGAAGTGGAAGCAGATTGATTTGTCTCATCCGGCTGATAAGACTTTAATCTTGCATAAGCTTGATTGATTTCTTTAATTTTCTCTTCCGCTTCTAACTTTTGCTGCGGTTCAAAAAAACAATCTGGATGCCAAGTTTTAGCCATCTGACGGTAAGCTTGCTTGACCTCATCAACAGATGCACCTGGTTTCAACCCAAGAATGTTGTAAACATGATTTATATCAAAGCGATCGCTCATACTAGAAAATCAGCAGCAAATCTCAATATACTTAGTATTCCCAAGCATAGGTATTAACTAACTCAAAGTATGGTATCGCCATCTAAAGCATCTTAAAATATGGCGCTTCTCATCTCCAGCGTCGATTTAGCCGCAATATCTTTTTAATCCCCTGACAAAATCTTTCTAGCAGAGGTCTAGGCTTTGATACATATCTAGGCGATCGCACTTTCCTTGTAGCACCAGGATTTTTCAACCCTTGTTCTATTTGTGCAGCTTTATTTAAATCGGAAGCGGCTCTATATTCGTATCCGAGTTGAGAGCAAACTAGCCCACGATATTTATATGCGTCAACATAGTTAGGATTGAGACGAATTGCATGGGTAAAATCTGCGATCGCATCCTCATATCTTCCTACTGTGGCATTCTCTACGCCTAAAGTATAGAAAGCTTCTGCATCCCAACGATTGACAGATATTTTTGTGGGATTTTTAGGCGAAGATGAAGAGAGATTTTCTGAAATGGGAGGCTCGGATGGACTTTCTGATTTGAGCTTATTGTAAGCTACGTTAATTAATTTGATTTTTTCCTCAGCTTCCTGTTTTTGCTTTGGATCAAAAAAGCGATCGGGATGCCAAATTTTTACCAGTTTACGGTAAGTTCGCTTCACCTGTGCTTGAGACGCACCAGGTTCTAGCCCAAGAATTTCATAAGCATCATTGATATCGAAGCGTAGACGTTTCGGCTTGTCGTTAGACATCGCGCATACTGAAAAAATCGGCAACTATATACTATGTTAACTATTCCCCTCAATTTCCTCCAATCAACCCAAACGCCCCATTCTGGTTATCACTGGGATGGCGGTAGTCGTCGCTTCTTTGAAGGCTGGTATTACCGCATCACTTTACCGGAAATTGGGCAAACATTCGCCTTTATGTATTCCATCGAAGATCCCATCGGCGGAAAACCCCACAGTGGCGGTGCAGCCCAAATCCTTGGCCCAGATGATGAGTATTTATGCCGTACTTTTCCTGATGTGAATAAATTTTGGGGTAGTCGAGATGTTTTGGGTTTAGGTCATTGGGGTAAAACAGATTTGCAAATTGCTCCTCTGTACCTTCTACCAGAAGAGTTTGAGCATCATGTTCAGGAAGGTTATCAAGCCACAGCCACCTTGAATCAGGGAATAATTCGCGATCCTGCCACCAATAATTATTGCCGTTGGGAGTATGAAATTCAACCAGTATACGGTTGGGGTAATCGAAATAGCATTCAGCAATCAACCGCAGGCTGGCTTTCATTCTCGCAGATTTTTGAACCCGGATGGCAAATTTTGATGGCTCACGGTTTAGCCAGTGGAAAAATTGACTGGAATGGCAAAATTTACGAATTCACGAACGCCCCAGCCTATGGCGAGAAAAATTGGGGTGGTGCTTTTCCCCAAAAATGGTTTTGGATAAATTGTAATTGCTTCGAGGGCGAACCCGATTTAGCATTAACTGCTGGCGGTGGACGGCGGGGTGTGCTGTGGTGGATGGAATCTGTAGCGATGATTGGGTTGCACTATCAAGGTAAGTTTTATGAATTCGTTCCCTGGAATTCACAAGTAGACTGGGAAATTCAACCTTGGGGTAGATGGCAAATGAAAGCGACAAATTCTAATTATGAAATTGAATTGACAGGAACCACAGATTTAGCTGGTACACCTCTGCGTGCGCCCACAGAGGATGGTTTAAGATACTGTTGCCGAGACACCATGCAAGGAAAGTTAAATTTAGAGTTACGAGAATTAAATGGGAGGAAATCTAAAATAATCCTAAAAGCAGAAAGTTTTCTTTGTGGTTTAGAAGTAGGCGGCGGCTCTTGGGATAATGTTTGGCAGTCTCGGTAAAACTACTGCTATAATTATATATGCTTCATAGTTGGGGTTGTAGCTCAGTTGGATAGAGCGGACGCCTCCTAAGCGTCAGGTCGTGCGTTCGAGCCGCACCAGTCCCGTAACCAAAGACATCCCTAAGACCTTGACTAATAGCAGGTAATAGGGATTTTATTTTTACCGTAGTAGCTGGAAAATAGTACTGCTTGAAAGAGGCAGGAGGCACAATTTGAATGGGGATTCAAACCCCAACCAAATTGTAAGCGCCGTGTAGACGGCGGGGTTTTAGACCCTTGTTCCCTATGGTCACAGGCAGGAGACTCCAGCGCTGTTTTCCTCCTGCCTCCTGCCTTCTTTGATAAAAATTTTGCTCAGTCATGTCTCCAAAAAATCCCTATTGACATTAGCTAGTTGTCAAAGTTAAAGTGACTTATTTATTTTTTAATCAATCAAGTTTGAGGTTGCGCCAGTTGAGCGTAATGCCATATTCATAAGAATTTTTTGTGAATTAGCTTCTGGAGAATCATCATAAGGACGGCGTTGAATGTAAGTGCCATCGGCTTGTAATTCCCAAGCTTGGCGATTATCTGCGAGCATAATTCCCATAATTTCTTGCAAATCCTTTGCAATATCTGGGTCTTTTACTGGGGTAATTACTTCGACTCGACGATCTAGGTTGCGGCGCATCCAGTCGGCACTGCCAATAAAGATTTCCTCCTGTGTATTGTTATGAAAATAATAAATGCGAGAGTGTTCTAAAAAGCGACCGACGATGCTGATAATGCGAATATTTTCACTAATATCTTTGAGTCCTGGACGCAAACAGCAAACGCCCCTGATAATTAAGTCGATTTGCACTCCGGCGCGGGAAGCTTCATATAAAGTGGCGATAATTTGGGGATCGACTAAGGAATTCATTTTGGCAACAATGCGTCCAGAAAATCCATTTTGAACATTTTCAATTTCGCGGTTAATTAGTGCCAAAAAGCGATCGCGCATATTCACAGGTGCAACCAGCAATTCTCGATAAGACTTTTGCAGGGAGTATCCTGTCAAGAAATTAAATAAATCTGTGATATCAGCACCTAATTCTTCACGGCAACTAAACAATCCCAAATCTGTATACAGGCGTGCCGTTTTAGGATTATAGTTACCAGTGCCAATATGTACGTAGCGGCGTATTCGATCTTTTTCCCGCCGTACCACCATAACGGTTTTACTGTGGGTTTTCAGTCCTACTAAACCATAGACTACATGAACTCCAACTCTTTCTAGTCGTTTTGCCCAGTAAATATTATTTTCCTCATCAAATCGCGCCTTTAATTCCACGAGTACAGATACCTGCTTATCATTTTCGGCCGCGGCGATTAGGGCATTGACTATGGGCGAGTCACCAGAAGTCCGGTAAAGTGTCATTTTGATGGCTAACACATTCGGATCGTAGGCAGCATGGGTAATAAAGCGCACCACTGTAGCCGAAAAGGATTGATAGGGATGGTGTACTAGCAAATCCTTTTCCCGAATCACAGCAAAAAAGTCTTTTCCTTCGTCCGTCTCCAGCGTATCAGGATCTAAACTCGGTTCCCTCAACCTTTGCAAGCGTAATGGTACAACAGATTGGCGTGGTGGATCTTTGAGTTCTGGCAATGGCAAGGACATAAAAGACATCAAATCCCGCAGTCCCAAAAGACCATCTACTTCGTAGAGATCGCTTTCTGTTAATTCCAAATCATGCAATAATCGCGATCGCACTATTTCAGGAGTCTGGGATTGAATTTCTAGCCGCACTGGACTCCCGCCTAGCCGCCGTTTTCGCAATTCCTGTTCGATTGCTAACAACAAATCATCTGCTTCATCTTCTTCTAAGACCAAATCAGCATCACGGGTAATGCGGAACGGATGATATTCTTGAATATTCATTCCTGGAAATAGAGATTCCAAGTTATGAGCGATCGCCTGTTCTAAAGGTACGCCAGTCCAGTGGGCAGGTTTGTCGTTATTTTGGTCTCCCAACTCTGGTGGTATCGGTAAAAATCGGGGGAGAACGCTGGGTACTTTAACTCTGGCAAAGAATTCTTCTTCGGTGTCTGGGTTTTTGACCACAACAGCCAGATTCAGACTGAGATTAGAAATAAAAGGAAAAGGATGACTAGGATCAACAGCCAGAGGAGTCAGAACTGGAAAGACTTGTTCCTCAAAATAATTGTTGAGATGAGTTCGCTGTTTTTGATTTAAATCTATGTAATCCAGAATATGGATGCCATGATTTACTAATAGAGGACGAAGTACTTGCTCAAAATGTTGATGCTCTTTTTTTACAAGAGGAGTGAGGGTAGACCTAATATCGTCTAACTGTTGTTGTGGTGTCCGACCATCGGGAGTTAACAGGCTGACTTTCGCCTCTACTTGTTGCTTTAAACCAGCAACACGCACCATGAAAAACTCATCCAAATTAGAGTTGAAGATTGCTAAAAACTTCAGGCGTTCAAGAAGAGGTGTGCGATCGTCACAAGCTTCATGTAATACCCTGGCATTAAATTCTAGCCAGCTTAACTCTCGGTTAAGATAATATTGTGGATCGTTTAAATTGATGGGATTGGCGCTTTTTTTAGATTTTGCCATAACGATCTTAGGATAGCCAGATGTAGCCCATACAGATGGAGAACAATACACATAGTAAATTAAATTGGGCATCCAAGTGAAGCGGTTTGTCCCTAATTGTCGCTTTTAGAAAAATCTTAAAAATTTATTTTTCTTGAGTTTCTTTTTTCTCCTGAGTTTCCTTAGCTGCTGCGGCAATCGGTAATTGCAGATTTTGGTCGTATATAAACTCTTTATTAATTGCTACTTCTAATTTTGGTAAAGTGTTGCTGTTGGTGATGCCATCTTGAACAGGAACGCGCAATGTATAGTTACCAACGGGAACAGCATCTAGACGGTAAAGACCAAATTGATCAGTCACAGATGATACTACTCGTTTGCCTTGAGCATCAATTAATTCTACTTCCACATTTGGTATTGGCTGACCTGCCACATCAGTAATTTTGCCTGCCATACCATATTCTAATCTTGTTTTGAAATCTAAACGAGTCACAGCCGATGCTGCCACTTCTGCTACCATACTGGTTTTGACGGTAGCAAGTTCTATAGGCAACCTATCTGGATCAAGTTCAACAATATAAATGCCTTCTGGGAGATTGCCAACAAAGAATTTGCCAGAGGAGTCAGTTTTAGCTGTGCTAGCTCTGTTGTTGCGACTATTGATGACGCGGATATTTGCCCCACCTAAATCAAAGTCTTTCTTTCCTCCTTCCACTACAATTTGCCCACCGATCGCTCCTTTTTCCGGTCCCAAACCAGAAGACCTAGCTGGAATAATACCACCCCCGGCAAAAGATAAATCTGACACTAGTAAAACAGTCAGGCGATCGTCCCCAAATCCACCCAAAAGGTTTCTACTCCTAGAAGGAATGCCTTGATATTCCACTCTGCCAAATAAGCCTGGTAGCACCTGCATACTAGCACCAACAACTGGGCCGACATCGCCATCACTGTAAGCAAGTCCTACTCTCCAACTCAAGCCATTGAGACTGGGAGAATTATAATTTAGAGTCGTAGAGTAACGAGCAGCTAAATCGCCACCAAATTCGCTACCCAAAGATAACTGATATTGTCGGTTTAAATTGTAGGTAAAATCTGAAGTGTAGACATTACCAAAAGTATTTAAACTCAGTCTAGTTGAGCTATTTGGGTAATAGAAAGCAGTAAACAAATATCGCCCATCCAAATCGGGTCTACCCCATAAAGATAAGCTTTTAAAAGGATTTAGAGAAAAAGTAGGTGAAATATAATTAGCGCCTCTAAATTCGTCTTGGCGACTACGAGCAATAAATCCCAAGGAAAAATTATTACTAAAACGATATTTTGCTTCCAGGCTATGGTTAAAGCGATCGCGCAATTGACTAGTTGAGTTATATCCATTAGGAAACGATTGCGAATTACCGATAACTTCCAACCGACCCAAATTTAAGCTTAAATCGGTTGTATAACCAAGTTGACCACGTGATGTACCAATACTACTAGCGAGAACAAGTGGATTTGCCAGTCGCCAAATGAAGCCTGCTTGTGTCTGTACAGTACCGGGAATAGTTTGCACAGAACCTTCAAAAGTTAGATTGTCTGAAAGTCCTTGACGCAATTGATAAAATCCAATCAGCTTACCTGATTCGGAACCGTAATCTCCAAACAAGGAATCCTGTGCTAAATTGCCACTTAATCCCAAGCCAGTTAATTGCACATTGCCGCCTGCTGGAAGCAACAAATCAGAAGCATTGATATTCAAAGAGCGAATTTCAATAGGTACACTCAGATTGTTGCGATCGTAGACCAATAACTCAATTTCATTGGTGTTACTACTAGGTAAATTTACATCAATAAACTCATATCTACCATTTAGTCCAACCTGTTGTTGTGCAAATACAATTCCCCCGACTCTTAGCTGTACAAAACTTGCTGGTGGTACTTGACCTTGAAATGTTTGTAAAGGTCTACCTCGTCTGGGTAAAAGTTCAGATGCACCGTACTGTTGTGAAAACTTATCGGCAGCCAAATTGCTATAACCAAGTTGTACTCCCGTCAGATTCATGCCGTTAAGTAAAGGATGTAAACCAACTTGTTGCCTACCGATTTGATAGCGAAATTGATTGCTACGTTTATAGAAAAAATATTCTGAAATATCAGGTTGATTAACAAAAGTATTATTCAAACGTACCCGCCAACTGCCTCCTGCTAGTCGCCCCCCTAGAAGAGTCGCACTACGTACCCGTGTGTCTCCAGAAGAGTTAGTAATTTGTAATTCTTGCCTTAAACTCGAAAAGGCGCTGAGAGGAGGTATAACTTCAGGCTGTAATTCAGATACTGGCTGTGGAGAGTTCCCACTATCACGTCGCCAAGGCAAATTAACATTCAAAGCTAAATTAGCAGCATTAAACTCTATGAAAGTAGATAATTTTTCTTTGAGCAATGCCTGACTAATATATGTTATTCCCTCAATTTTTTTCAGGTTAATTGTTTCTAAATTAATAACTCCCAAAGGAGTTGTTAATTGTGTTTTATCTTCAATATTTTCAACACTGAAACTAGCGATTTCTGCAAACTCTTTCAGGGGAACTAAAATAGTATTATCATCTATGCGAATATCTAAACTACCAACTTCTCTATTGTTGATAATCACCCCGACCAAAAATTTTCCATTTGTTGCCTTGATATTTTGAGTAATAGTACTTGTTCCTGTCTCTACAGGCGTAGAAGTACCCCTCAGCTTATCTACTGAGTTAATATCATTAGTAGAACTTGTATTTGTAGTAGCTTTTGGAATGTTATCTATACTATTAGTAGGATTTCCTTGGTTATTTTTTGCTTTTGAGGGAGTATTGGCAATCAACTGAATTGCTATGTTAGGAACTGTTGATGAAGCTGGTAAAGCTACTTTAGTAGAAGTACTCCTCAGCTTTTCTATTGGGTTAATATCATTAGTAGACTTTGTATTTCTAGTGGTAGCATCTGTAGTATTGCTAGGATTTCCTTGGTTATTTTTTGCTTCTGAGGGAGTATTGACAATCAACTTAATTGCTGAGTTAGGAATTGTTGATGAAACTGATAAAGCTACTTTAGTAGAAGTACTCCTCAGCTTTTCTATTGGGTTGATAGCATTAGTTGACTTTGGATTTATAGCAGTAACTTTTGGAGTAATATCTGTAGTATTGCTAAGATTTACTTGAGCATTTTTTGCTTTTAAGGGAGTATTAGCAATCAACTTAATTGCTGAGTTAGGAACTGTTGATGAAACTGGTAAAGCTACTTTGGTAGTTCGATTATTCGAAAATTTAAGTACAGATACTTGAGTTTTGATGGGAATATTTATGGTTTTTGGTGAATGATGAGGCTGGATTGTATCAACCGTATAATCTAAAGCCTCTAGTTTTTTTATTGCCGGAGTACTAAAACTTTCTTTAGAGGCAGATGTTATGTCTTTACGTTGTCTTGATAAACTGATTCTTTTCTCATCAAAATATTTATCAAAAACATTTTTTGATTGTGTTACAGTAATAATAATTGCAGGTGGGTTAGATGGTAAAACTAGATGTAGCATATCTTATTTAAGCACAAAAGCTATATTGAATTTTGGAAAGTTATTAAGCCAAAGACAACACTTATAAAAGCGATCAAGAAGAGGTTGTAAAAGTATTAATTCAATATATGTAGAGAGGCAGGATTTTGCATTTCTACACACCTAAAATCACGGCTATCAAACCTCAAAAAAGTGTATTGATACACTCTGACCTCTCTGCAAGCCTCTCTCATCAAGGGAAAGAAAATTTTAATCTTACTCACCTTTGCTACAAGGGAATGGACTGGGTGATAGGTCTGTGCAGCCGCCACTTATAGTCGCTCGGTGAGTAATAAGTTAGACTTTAGAAATATCCTCTAATAAATTCAGGCGCAGTACAAAATTAACTCAGCCTGAGAGGATATTTGAAAAGTCTACGCTTGTATCTAGACCCCCCGTTCAAGTCTTAAGAAGTGGGTAATAACCTTTTCAAGGTCTTCCTTTTTAAGGAGAATTTAGGAAGAGCTAAAGTTTTAGATACCTCAGCCACCACTTTTAAAACAACCTCTAATAAATTCGGCTTTTGATGAACTAAAAGCTATTTACTACGAAGACGATTTCTCAAATTTCGAGAATTAGAAGACCTAGTTGGATTTGAGGCAGTAGTAGTCGCCCTTAGAACAGTAAAGGGAATACCTTGATCGATTTTTACTCCGTTCAATTCGCCGTTAATATCTAATACGTATTTACCCGGTTCTAATGTCTGAATGATAGGTAATTCGAGGTTATGACGAGTATTAGGTAATACAGGCAATAGTGGCAGGACTCCTACAGCTAATAAATTTTGTGGGAGTTTTTTTCCTGGTTTTTCCAAGTCATCTATAGGTTTTGTAGCTGTAGCTCCTGGGTATTTAGCGGCAGGCCAAATGGCATATTGACCTTTTAGCCGGACATAACCATTACCTTGGCTAGAAATATCAAATCGCGCTGTTACACCATTGGATTGAGGAGCTACAGTAATTGAATTGAGTACACCAACTCGCTTGATGTCTCCTACATAGCCATAGATGACAACCCCTAAGCGTCCTACAGAGCGTACACCCTCAGTTTTCTGACTAGCAGAAGGAATTTCTTCAAAATATAGTACAGCACGGTATTCACCTGGTTTAGGTTGAACTTTGGGACGTATAGCAAAACGTATAGTTTGGGCGCTGCGAGGGGCAACGGTAAATTGAGAGGGAGTGAAAACAGTCCACTGATCTAATGATTCCTCAGTGGAAGGCATCTCTACCAATTTATTGTCTGCATTCATCTTCCAAGTCCGCACATAAGCTTTGAGTTCAATCGGCTCAGAAGATAAGTTGAGTACACGAATTGCTTGGGTGCGAGTTTTGCGACTAATCTCTAGTTCAATTCGGTTTGGGCTGACACCAATATTCAAAGCTGTGGCGCTTGATATCCCCAGGGCAAATGCCCCTATCAAACTTAAGGCTAAATGTGTGGCTCTGCGAAACATAATCTTTACATACCATTTATAGGTAAATACTATTTATTACTAATGTTGGTTTACCGTGACCGTTATTACACCCCGATAGCCACCTGCAATTCCGACATTAGCGAGATCGAATTGCAACCGCGCACCCCCCTGAACTAAAGCTGTGTTGGTATTTTCATCACGAGATATCTCGATAATGGGTAACGGCTCCACAACAACGCGCATTGTTTTGTCAGAACGATAATTGCTACTAAACCCATTATTTTGTCCATTCTCTGCTCTCAGTTCATAAGTGGCATAGAGAGAACCCACTTTGTCTATAGGAACCCGCATTTGCCAAAGCTCTGGTAACTCACGGGTAATCACCGTTTGAAACTGGGGAGGAGCTAGTAAATCTTGCTCATTCGTCACCGCCTGACTAACGGGAGCAGGTAAAATTTCCCCTAACTGTTGGGGAGGAATGGTCAGTTGTTGGGGGGTTGATAGCTGATAGATTTGTGTTGGCTCTGGCAAATTTAGAGATTGTGCTACAACTTGGGGCTGTGGCCAAGCCAGAAGTGCCAGTAGCATACCGAAGCAAGACTGAAAACGAATTGTCTGATTGCTCATTTGGCTGGGCTGTAACTGTCTTTAACGATGAAAATGGCATTATCTGGTTGGCATCCTACTTGCTAATGGCAGCAGGCAAGATGCCTACAACAGTAATGATGGAACTATGGAGCTGTCACACTAACGTTGATGATTCCTCCGGCGTACGTACCAGCTTGTGTAGCACTACCCAAGTCAAGGTCTAAAGTTGCACCACCAACGAAAGGTGTATCTAAACCAGGTGGAGTAGCCGGGTCAGCAACAGTTTTAGTGACACTGGCAATGGTTGCAGTAGCAGCATTTGGACCTGTAAGAGTAGCGGAAGGAGTGGTCAAGGTTACGGCAATACTACCAGTGGGGTTATTAGACCAAACAGCATACAATTCAGCTATGGGTTTTGTGATACTACCGCCTGTTAAACCAGTGAATGGACTAGTTTGACTGATAAGAGTAGTACCGTCTGTGGTGGTAGGGGTGTTGTAGCCAGCTCCAACTCCAGCTGTAGTTACTGCCGTACCTCCTGCCAACTCAGCTTCACTAATAGCTAAATCAACTGTTTGGAAAGTCCGCAAATAAAGTACTTCTGGCACGCTGATTGAAACACCGACGTTTTGGCTAGTAGTGAGCTGGGCGTGGGCTGGTGCTGAGAACAAAGAACTACCGACAACAGCGGTACCAGCAGCAACAATAATGGCTAAGATGTTATTTTTCATGATTCAAATTCGCTCCTCAGTATATTTCTGTGAATTTGGTTAGTTTTGAACTTCCCAATGGACTTTTTTGGGTTTGAAACTTTAATTTTGAACATCACTATTTAGGAGTGATTTTTCAGGCTTCCGAGAGTTGTTTGAGACATTGAATGCAATTGAACAAACGGAAATTCTTACTTTATGACTTGGTTAGAAACATCACCTCCTTTTCATAAAACCCATAACTCTGTTCCATCAGTCCCGTTGGTGGCTGTGAAGAATAGTCGTGTACCAACGACAGTCAGCTGGGTAGGGTTAGCATCGTCTGTTGAGTTAATATTGCTCACCCTTTTTGTACCTACATCTGTGCCGTCACTACTCCACACTTCTCTATTGCTTGCAGACTCAGAAGCTACAAAATAGAGGGTATTACCAAAATTAACGAGACTATCGGGAAAACTACTATTCGGATCTGGTCCTTCCCAGATATCGTTGACTAAAACTGTGCCTGCATCGGTGCCATTACTTTTCCACAGTTCTAGTCCTGTTGTGGTGTCATAGGTTGTGAAGTAGAGAGTGCTACCGACACCAGTCAGATACAGGGGGCCAAAACTAATATTCGGAGCTTGTGTCAGGTCATTTTTGACCCGCACAGTTCCTGCATTGGTGCCATCACTCTTCCACAGTTCTTGCTTGAAGTCACTATTGCTATCTGTGACGAAATATAAGGTACTACCTAAGGCTGTAAGTCCGGTTGGCCCAAAACCGCCTGTACCAGAGGTAATGTCTTTGACAATAGTTGTTCCTGCATTAGTACCATCACTCTTCCATAGTTCAAGCCCATTAATGCCATCATTGGCAGTGAAGTAGAGAGTGCTACCAATTGTAGTAAATGTGGCAAGAGCCGAACCCAATCCACCAGATCTGATGTTCTTGACAAGGGTGCTTCCAACTGCGGTACCATCGCTTGACCATAGTTCAACACCGTTAACTGAGTCACCGGCGGCGAAATACAGTTTGTTGTTAAATGCGATGAGATTGCTGGGGTTAGAACCTGTGGAACCTGAGTAGATATCTTTGACCAGACTAACTGTCGTCCCATCGTAAACCCAAAGTTCATTGCCGTTAGTACCGTCGCTAGCACTGAAGAATGCTTTGTTACCAACTACGGTGAGATTTTTGGGGTCTGAACTACCAAGTCCAGGATTGATATTACTCACTCTATTGGCTGTGGTGCCATCGTAAACCCAAAGTTCTCTACCGTTAGTACCATCATCAGCGCTGAAGAGTAACTTGCTACCAAAAACCGTGAGTTTGTCTGGGTTAAAACTGGCGGGGTTAATGTTGGTGAGCTTGGTTGTATTTGCTAGGCTACCGTCACTCTTCCAGAGTTGGATGCCGTTACCATCGTTGGCAGTAAAGTACAAGGTGCTACCTAGCGCCGTGAGATTATTCGGGTTAGAACTACTTGGGCCGGAGAAGATTTCCAACTTCTCAAATTGACGCTCGCTTAACAGGCTTAGGTTGTAGAAAGTGTTAGCACCAAGAGAGTTGATCCGAACGTAATAAGTACCCGCGACAAGACTATTGGCAAAGGTAAATTGTGGTGTATTTTCTGAAATACTAAAGGTCTGGAGTGTAGCTCCACTACTGTTGAGTAAATCTACACGAGGATTATCAGATAGGCCAAGAAGAGAGACGGTTAACTGACTCTTATAAACCAGATTGAAACGGTAATAATCGTCTGTGTCGATATTGCCAATAAAATCGCTAAAGTCCTGGGAACCATCTAGGGTGCCAATATTTTTAGCTGTACCTCGCGTGTTGGGCGCTATATCACTGGCAATAGAAGTAGCGGAAACACTCAAATCATAGTTAGTTGCTGCACCAGAAGCTGGGTATACGCGGATATAGTATACGCCTGCATTCAAGCTGTGGCGGATAATGTCTGGAGTAATACCAGTCTGACTAGAAGTAGCGAGCGCTGCGCCGTTGCTGTCGAGTATTTGGACGTTGGCGTCTGCTGTTTGAGGCGTTAAGGTCAGATCAACCAGAGTATTGGACGTTAAGTCAAAACGGTAATAGTCGTTAGAGTCAATGCTATTTACATAGTCTGTGAAGTTTGAAGGCGTAGAGCTTAAGGTATTGATATTGCGAGCTGTCGCTAGGGTGTTTCCTGCATTGTCTACTGGGTCGGCAGTAAAGTCGAGATTTAAAGTGTAGTTTGTGGCGCTTATGGCACCAGGATACACTCGAATGTAGTATGTACCGCTAGCAAGGCTGCGACTAATTGATTCTGGATTAGTATCAGTTTGAGTGGAACTTTGGATAATTGTTCCAGAACTATCCTGTAATTCCACATTGGCATCACCTCCCAAACCATTCAGGTTCAAGGTGAACGCCCCACTATTTACTACGTTAAATTGGTAATAATCATCGCTATCAAGGATGAGACCGCGATCGCCAACATAATCAGTGGTAGTGTAGCTACTGGTTAAAGAACCAATGTTAAATGCTTGCGCTAGGGAGTCGTCACCAGCTTTATTGATGTTAATCGGATTAGCTGAGAGGCTGAGGTCATAATTAGTGCTTGCACCACTCACTGAACCGACACGGAGATAGTAGATACCTGGATTCAGGCTGCGAGTGATTAATTCTGGTGTTGTACCGCTAGAATTGGCAGTTTGGAGAGTAGCACCGCCTTCGTCATACAGTATTAGACTTGCGTTACCAGTCAAGTTACTCAATCTCAGCCTCACGGCGCTAGCGGGGTCGCTACTGCCCGCACCAATGCTGATTTTGTAAAAATCGCTAGTATCAGTACTAGCAGTAACAGAGTCCTGAAAAATACTGGGGTTACTGCTGAGTGAACCACCTATATAGAGTGCAGATGTAGTGTCTAAAGCTGTATTTCTGCTACTTCCTGGATCTGGAAATCCTGTATATGTTGGCATAGTATTTTTTCTAAAACTCCGATGCTTATACTTGCTGCAAGTTACTTATAGTGCGGTAATGTTAACTAGCTATTGACACAACCAAGAATTACTGTTGTTGTTGCTTGAGTTCTGACTCATTTTGTGGAAATGCAAGTTATTAACAAGAGTGATTCTTGTTTTTTTAACTGAAGCGATTGTTTATGACTTGGTAGATTTTCAAATGGTTCAGATTTGCAAATTTTAAGTTTTAGTAAGTTTATAGTAAGAAATAGTCAAAGACTCATCATTTGCAAAAAACAGACATATTTTTTGTAAGTATGGAAGAAATAGCCTAATCCTAGAATGAAAGTATAAGTCACAAAGTAACTGCTGGCTATTGATTTCTGGTTTTTATTGTTTTCTAAAGCACCTCCGTCATCTATTGCAAATAGAATCTAACTTTTACACAAAATATAATGCTACAGTAAATTTACGTAAAAAATTGAATTCGGAAATTTGAATTTTTAAAGTATTTTAAAAAGTATTCCCTAAGTCTGCGATTTGGATATTGTCGTGATATGTTCCAGACTACTCGTCGCCGTCTCGCCCTTTGGTATACTGCCGTCACTGCTGTATTACTACTAATATTTGCCAGTGGCGTTTATTTATACGTCCGCAGTACACTGATTGAGCGCATTGACGATACCCTTAACCATGTAGTGGAAATAGTGGAGCGTTGTCTCACAACAAGCCCCTGTGCATCTAAGCTCATATTTGAGCCAATTGATGCTGATGCAGATCAATTTCGCATTAATAATCTAGAAGCCAGTTTTCCTGAGAATGCCGACACGGTAGAAGATGACCACATCGACCTTGAATGGTTTAGTCCAACTGGTGAATTACTTTGGTCAACGCTATCCGAACCCCTAAATATTCCTATTCATGCCAACCGCACTGGTGAAACTGTACGCGTAGTTAAGGGGGAGAAAGAAAAAGGCAAAGATGATAAACTCCTCACTCCTAACTCCCCGCTTTTTACTCCCCACTCTCCATTGTTATTACGGCAAGTTACCCAACGGGTGGAAGTGGGGCGGCAAGTATTAGGATATCTGCGTGTTAGTCATCCCTGGTTTGAAGTCACTAAACCTAGTCGTGAGTTAATTTTTGATTTGGCGCTAGGTATTGGTTTAATGGTGGCTTCTGTAGGGGCAAGTGGCTGGTTTCTTTCGGGTAAAGCGATGGAACCTGTAGGTGAATCTTATCAACGCCTCAAACAATTCACTGCTGATGCTTCTCACGAACTTAGAAGTCCGATTACTTTGATTCAAACAAATGTGCAAGTTGCCCTTGCTGACTTGGATTTAGCAGAGACAGAAACGACTAATTCTTTGCAGTATCGGCAACAGTTAAAGGTAGTGGAACGCTTAACCCAGCGTTTGGGTAAATTAGTCAATGACTTACTTTTCTTAGCACGACAGGATAGTGGGATTAGCAAAGATATTTTTTCACCTTGTCCGCTAGATGCCTTGCTGATGGAAGTAGTTGAAGAACAACAATTGTTAGCCCCTGAAAAAAAAATTACTCTTTCTTTAGACTTAGTTGATCCTCCTGCCTCGGAAACTAACCCCGAATTACTGGAAAATTGGTTTACCCTTGTGGGCAATTGGGATCAACTGGTGCGCCTGTTCACAAATTTGATTGCTAACGCCTTGCATTACACTCCATCTGGTGGACGGGTGAAAGTTGAATTAGCGCGGATAGAGGGAATAAATCGCGTTTCTGGACTACGTTATACCAGTGCCCAGTTGCAAGTTAAGGTGAGTGATACCGGAGTTGGAATTCCAGCAGAGGCACTACCACGGTTGTTTGACCGCTTTTATCGGGTAGATCCGGCACGGACTCATACAACAGGGAATACAGCTACAGCTAGCGCTACTGGTTCAGGATTGGGGTTAGCGATCGCTCAAGCTATTGTCGAATATCATCAGGGTCATATTCAAGTTGAAAGCACCCAAGGTACTGGCACAACGTTTACTGTGACTTTACCGATAACTCTTGAGTCTTAAATCGCAAATTCAACAATTGTTTCCTGTGACAGATGCAGACAAGTGAATTTATTTACTAATATTTATAGTAATAATTGCAGATTTAACTATTAATTTGAAACTTTAGAATAGGATATTTATGTCTACAAATCTATTATTTATTAACCTCTAGCTAGAGAACAAACCGTAACTCTATTGTTAAAGTTTAGATATTTAAATGACAGATTAACCACTAATTAAATTTGCTGGTTGAAAAATTTTTAAATAAAGAAAAAATCAATTGTATCAGGAGTCAAGAATGAATATGAAGTCTCAAAACTTTCGTAAGTCTGCTGAGTTATTGGGTGCTATTTGTGGTGGATTAATAATTAGTCTGCCAATAATTCCTCAAGCAATAGCACAACAATCAGTAGGACAAGAATCTACTCCGAAGATTAACCCCTGTCCGAGAATTTTCTACGAAGAACCACATAATAGTCGGGTTGTGGTACCGCAAGGATGTCCTCCGAATGCACTAACTCAAAAACTAGCTGCTCAAGGGCTTATTCCCACCTCTGCTACCCCATCACAAGAGCAAACAAGATTGGGTGTCGGCGGTGAATCTCCAGAAACTGGTGTTACACCACCACGCCCAGCCCCTGGAGATCAAACTCAACAGCCCTCACCAGGGGCAGTTTCGACCGATCAACCACAACTACTACAACCACGGCAAACTCCCAGCGCGACGATCGCACTGGCAAATGGTAAGGTTAATGTCAGGTTGGTAAATGACACTGCGGCTAATGTAACTTTCCAAGTGATTGGCGATACGGCACCGCGATCGCTAGCAGGTAAGTCAGATGTAACATTGCAAGGTCTAACGGCACCAGTAACGGTGACATTTGAGCGGCAAGATAGCGGACAATTGATAGTGACTCCACAAGCTTCTTCAGAGCCAGGAAACTTAGAAGTTAGATTTAGCGAAGCCACCAATGCAGCACAAGGTAGAAGTGCTATGAGAATTGAACGAAACGGTTCAGTATTCTTGAATTAATCAAATTAAGTACGAAAGTAGGGGCAGAAATTGCCCCTATTTTCGCTGAAGCATTTTAGTTAGCTGATCTCGCAATTGCACTTCTTGCTTGCTGTCTTCCAATGTCCGCGCCAGTATAATCGCTCTTTCGTAAAAATTACGGGCAGTGAGGTAATTACCTTGTTGCTTATATAACTGAGCGTAAGACTCAAAAGATTTTAATTCTTCTCGCAAATTTTGCAATTCTTTAGCGAGTGCTAAACGTTGCTCTAGTAAATCAAAAGCTCTCTCGTAGCGTCCAATAGCAGTGTGAGCTTTCACTAAACCGTCAATTGCCCGTAATTCATTAATGCGATCGCGGTTAGTTTTAGCTGTCCGCATCGCTTCACCATAGGTAGCAATGGTATCTTGATAATTTCCCGATGCTCGGTAGGCATCACCTAAATTATTCAGGGTATTTGCTTCACCAATGGCATCGCCAGTCTGACGGCGGAAAATTAAGGCATTTTCATATAATTTAATCGCCTTGTTGTAATCTCCCAACCTAGCAGTTACCAAACCCAAATTGCTCAAAGACAGTCCTTCGCCTTCAATGTTTTTGACACCGTGAGCAATTGCGAGTGCATCTTCAACTGTTTTACCAGCAGCAGAAACTTCTCCTTGTTGCAGGAAAAATGTACTGATATTATTTAGCACAAAAATCTGAGCTTGGAAGTCTTTCGTATCACGAGCGATCGCTAATCCTCGTCGTAAAGCATCTTCTGCCTCTTTTGCACTATCAAGCTGGATGTAAGCCTTTGCAAGCAAATTGTAAGTCAGACCTTGTGCTTTTAGGTCGCCAATTGAGTGATATAGTTCTAGTGCCTGCAAGCAAGATGCAATTGTTTTATCGGCATATCCTGAAGCGTATTGTTGTTCACCGATACGTAGTAAGCTATCTGCTTCATCTCTTGATTGCCGCCCAACAGAACTATTTAAAGGACGATGGAGTTGTTGCGTAATATCAACCGCACCAGCAGCGATGGGACTCAGCAAAAAAGTAAACAGTAAAAAGCTGTGTAAAAGCACCTGGGGACGAGAAATCATACCTACGCAAACTAATTGCCTTGGAAATACAAGCCGTTGTTTCATAAAAATTACCCGTAAAGTTGCGGGTTTAAGTAGAAGGTTTAAGAAGAAGTTTTAAGTTTATAAATTGAAGACAAACAATATACGCGTTTACACTTAAGCTAGGATTGAGCTAAATCTTCCCCAAAGTATATGGCGCGGATATCTGTGGGTAATTTGTCCTCTAGCATACGATAGCCTTCCTGAAGAAAATTGGCTACTTCGTTGGGAGCGATCGCTTCTCCTTCGGCTTGCAGATAGGCAGCGATTCTTGTTTCACTCCAGTGGAAAGTTTGAGCCATCAACACGATTAATCGTAAAACAGGGGGTAATTGGTCTAATGCCTGTTGTACATAGCACCATAGCGGTGGTGAAGTCGCTTGCAGAGAATAATGAATTGCTTCTGTGGGTGGTAGCTTAATTTCGTTAATACAGAAAGCTGTCATATTAATTAACCAATTTTGCATGGTTAAGGCTGGCTCACCTGATTCAGGGCTGGTTAAATTTAGTCCACCGAGTTCGTAATAGATATGTCGCCAGGTGAGAGCAAACAGATAATCTGCTTGCACAGGCGATCGCGCCGAATGCCGAATTAAGGTATACACTATGGGGCTATAGCGGCAAAAAATCACCGTAAAATACTTTCCAGCATCTGGATGGCGCTGAAACAAAGTCAGTAGTTCTTGGTCACTGTGGTGAAATAGCGACTTTACCAGAGGATGATTAGCTTCAGGAAAATGAGGAATTTGCACAAGTCTTTGAGTTGATAGTTGTTAAAATAATTTTGGGAATTGCACTCCCGTAGTTAATCGCATAATATCTTGGTGTTGCCCAGTTTGTAGCCGAGACTCAGACAACTTGAGTTATTGATAAACTAGAAACAAGGACTTAATTTTAGTCTTAATCGACAATTATAAAATCGACTCCCCTATAGAATCCTTATTTGTTCATGGTTATAGCAGTTAGTGCGATGTCGTTCCTCCTCAGTCCCCTTACTTTAGGCTCCTTTCTCCCTTCCTTGCCCTTGGATAGCCTGTTTTCCACCCAAGGCATTATGGTAATGCTGCTAGCAGCTTACGCTGGTGCAATGTGGATGTTCCTCACCAGTGCCCCAAAAGTACACACTGTCATGGTGTCAGATTTGGAGATTGCCCGACAGTTGTATGAAGGGCTGCTAGATTTGCCAGCAGCTGAGGTGCCCTTGCACTATTACTACAACTACGAACAAACTATAGGCGCAACTGGGATTGATCCGCTATACATGTCTACAGGGCCGAGTTTGTCAAGTAAAATGATGAATAATGCTACAGAAGGACTGTGGTATCAATTGAAGAAAAACACCCAGCTACACGTTATTACTGGTGCAAGTTTAGGTAGCAAAAATCAGCAACGCCACGTTTGTTTTGACCACGACTGCTTGGAAATGATTTTAATGCGAGTCGAAACGCGCGGTTTGAAATTCAAGATTCGTAACCAGAAGCCCCTAAACTTTTTGGTCAAAGACTATGAAGGGCGCGTGATTGAGGTGGCTGAGGTAGCGAATTAGTCATTATATTTTAGATTATTTTAGATTGTGTGGTGCGTAGCTTGCGATCGTAAGCATCGCACTATACAATCTTTTTTTAAGTGGCTAGGCGTAAATAAATTAAAGTTTGTAGTAAGGACTTTAGTCCAGATAAACCTTGCTATAAACGATGAATCGCTCACTTATAGGGCAATACGGTTCAGTTAAGGGCTACTGGCAAAATTTTGGGTTTTCGAGACGCGATAAATCGCCGTCTCTACAAGTCTTTTGGTCTTATCTGAACTGTATTGATTTATAGGGTTTTGCTAAGTAGAAACTTATGACCCTTGAAAAGATGTACACATCTCATTTCTATGAAACAGACTTTTATACTTGGACTCAAGAACAGGTTAGCTTGCTCAAAACTCACCAGTGGGATCAATTAGATACGGTTAACCTAATTGAAGAAATTGAAACTTTGGGCAGAAGAGAGCGACAAGAATTGAGAAATAGTCTGGGAGTATTGCTAGGATATTTACTAAAATGGCAATTTCAAACTGAAAAACGTAGTAATAGCTGGTTGAGTACAATTCGAGAGCAACGTGTCCAAATAAAGCTGCTTCTGCAAGATAGCTCTAGTTTGAAACCCTGTCTAGATGAAGTTTTCCTCAGCGTTTATGAGTTAGGTTTGGCTTTAGCAATTCGAGAAACTGAGTTAGGTGAGCAAGTTTTTCCAGAAATCTGTCCTTATACTTTAAGCGAAACTCTAAATCCTGAATTCTTACCAAATCTAAATCAGGTTGAAGAGCAGGGCGAGTAATTACCCTGGTGCAGCCTTACAAAAAAATGGTATTAGGTAATAAAAATGGTGCGTTAGGCAAAGCCATAACGCACCCAAATGTTTATATACTTAAGTAGGTCAACTTAACTGTTCAAATTTAAATTTCCCTTTAATAAACTTGTTAAAGTGTTGACCTTTAGACGGTGCATTATCTAAGTCTTCCTTGACACTGGGAGGTACTTTGAAATACTCGTAAACACTTCCACTATCAAATTCAATAGTCAGTGTTTGAGTTTTTGGCTCATAGGTAAATTGCTTAATAACGCTGCCTTCAGGCTTGAGTAATGGGAAGGCGATTGCATCCCGAATACTGGCACAATCAGTTAATAACATTACCAACCGATCAATCCCAATCCCTAAACCACCCGTAGGCGGCATACCGTATTCAAGGGCTGTCAAAAAGTCTTCATCTACACCTTGGGCTTCTAAGTCACCAGCAGCTTTTCTTTCAGCTTGGGCTTCTAGGCGTTCTCTTTGATCGATGGGATCTGTAAGTTCTGAGAAGCTGTTTCCAGTTTCTCGCCCGACGATAAATAACTCAAATCTTTCCACCAAACCAGGTTGAGAACGGTGGGGTTTTGCTAAAGGCGAAATTTCTACTGGGTAATCAATTACAAAGGTAGGTTGAATTAAATTAGCTTCTACTTTCTCTTCAAAAGCTAAATTTAGTAACTTTCCAATTGATTTGGCTTCATCTATACCAGGAATACCAGCATTTTTACTCGCTGTTTTTGCTTCTTCCAATGTTTGGAAAGAATTGAAATCTAAGCCTGTAAATTCTTTAACTAAATCGTGCATTGTCACTCGCCGCCAAGGTGGTGTTAAATCTATAGGTTCCCCTTGGTAAGTGATTTGCAGTGTGCCGAGTACGTCTTGGGCGACAGTGGTAATAATTCCCTCAGTCAGCGCCATCATATCGTTGTAGTCGGCGTAGGCTTGGTAAAGTTCAATTGTCGTAAATTCGGGATTATGTCGAGTCGAAATTCCCTCATTGCGGAAAACCCGCCCCAATTCAAACACCTTTTCAAAACCACCAACAATCAACCGTTTGAGATGGAGTTCTGTAGCAATTCGCAGATACAACTCCATTTCTAAGGTGTTGTGGTAGGTGATAAATGGACGCGCATCTGCACCCCCAGTCTCACTTTGCAAAACTGGCGTTTCAATTTCCAGAAAATCCCGTTCTTCTAAATAGCGGCGAATACCGGCAGTAATTTGGGCGCGACGGCGGAAAGTTTGTCGCACTTCTGGGTTAACAATCAAGTCAACGTAGCGCTGACGGTAGCGCTTGGCAACATCCGTTAATCCATGCCACTTGTCGGGTAGGGGCAACAGGGATTTAGTCAGGATAGTATATTGTTTAACGTAGACAGATAACTCGCCCTTTTCAGTCCGTTTAATAGTACCTTTAACTCCCAGGATATCGCCTGCATCTGTGAGTTGTTTTAAATGATTGAAGGCATCAGCATCAATATCTGCCATGCTTTCTTGGATGCGATTTTTATCCAAATAAAGCTGAATTGTGCCAGTTTCATCTTGTAAAGTGAAGAAAGCAAGTTTACCAAAAACGCGACGCGCCATAATGCGTCCAGCGATCGCAACTTCTAAATCAACTTCTTCACCACTGGCTAAATCGGCAAACTGTTCTTGCAACTGCGTTGCATGATGGGTAGATTCCCAACGATAGGCATAGGGATTAGTCCCTAGCTGCTTGAGTTGTTCTACTTTCTCCAGCCTTGCGGCTCGGATATCTTCTTCCGACATGGTAACGAACTAAATAGGGCAAGATTAATTATAGATGCTGCAAAAGTTGAGAGTAAGAGATATTTGCACTTTGCAGATGATAATATCGCCAAACCAAATACAATGACACAAACTAGAGTGCGCTTGTGGAATGTAGATGAATATCACCGGATGCTTGAGACGGGTATTATCACAGCCGATGAACGGGTAGAACTGATTGATGGGCAAGTTATCCCCATGAATGCGAAAAATCCCCCCCATGCAGCGACAACGCTGTGTGCGTCTGACTATCTCAAGCGTTCGCTAGCAGAAGTTGCCTTAGTTCGGGTGCAAGATCCCATTCAATTAAGCCAATACTCGGAACCTGAACTAGATATTGCCGTTGTCCGCATCGATGCGCGAAAGTACATTGATCATCATCCTGCACCCAATGAAATCTTTTTACTCATTGAGGTAGCAGATACAACACTAGACATCGATCGCAAACAGAAAGCACCTTTATATGCTAAGGCAGGAATTGCTGATTACTGGATTTTGGATGTGAGTCAGCGTCAGGTTTATGTTTTCCGTGAACCGGGTTTGGAAGGCTACAATCTGAAATTTATTTTGCTAGAGGATGCAACTATATCTTTGATGGCATTTCCAGAAATTGAAGTTCAGATTAGTCAACTGTTTCCATAACTTAGGTGACAGAAATTGAGTATCACAGTCTTTTAAATAAAAAGTGCGTAGGCGTAGCCCGTCGTAGACATCGCTTGATCGCACTTTATCCAAAAGACTCTCATAGAAAATATGATTGATATCTTCTATGACAACGATTCAATAATTCAATGTACAAGTCAAACCTTTATTTATGATCTACTGTTAACGAATGCCTAGATGAAATAGCCTTCATTTTCAAGTTAGTAAATTGCACGATCGCCTTTACAAAATCTTGCTGGTCTGTTTGCAAATGCAGTTTTTCTAGGGCTTGATTGATATTATTACCAGCCCGGAGATTGTGATTAAGTTGGGCACGTTGCGATGTATTTAAGACTGCCTCAATTTCTCTGTTTCTTCTCTGACGCACAGCCTGGAGTTCTTGGCGCTGTAAGGGAGTCAGATTAATCTCCGAGGAGGTGGAGTAGCTTGCAGGTTTGGTAATTTGGGCAGAAATAACACCAGAAGTAGTATGGAATTGAACGGGTGCAGCTAAGGCAATTCCCGGCATGGAAAGGACAAGAGCTAGAATAGCAGCGAACACAGAAAGCCGTTTTATCAAGTGAATTGCCATATTCAGAAATGCCTACATCTAATTTAATGCTGAGATATAGTTAAGCAATCTTCAAGTCTTTAATTTTGAATCTTGAATTTATCCATCCCCAAGAGGATGGTAGTTCAGCTAAAAAATATTATCCACTTTAAGGGAATCCAAAAAACTAAAATGGCAAACTTAACTGAATTATTTTTCTAAAATCCAGACTCAAATTCAAGTTTGTACAAAATCATCACTTGATGTCTCATTTCTGCTACTCTGTCAATGCCTAAGCCCAACAAGTAGCCCTTTCAAGGTGACTCGTAAAATCTCTTATTTTTTCTCAGCGATCTCTGTGCCTCTGCGGTTTAAAAATAATTTTTCTAACGACAGAGGCGCAGAGAAGACAGAGTAAAGAGCTTAAAGGGGAATTTCTTGTTAAAAGTTGTTATCCACCTTGCAAGGCCTAGTATTACAAGTAGCTGGTGACTTTATTTTAGAACACCTAAGCTGTTGTGCTTGATTGCATAATATCAATAGTCTGTCAATGCGTAAGTTATCAATTTAATTTGTGGAAATCCCCAAGACAAAGTATGTGCTAAAAGAGATATATATAGTGTGTTAAGCAAATCTAACGCACTATATATAACTTCACTCAGCACTCACAACTATTCAGACCTTCTCATTCTGTCGATTTCCCGTCGTAATTCTTCAATTTGACGGCGTAAATTATCTGTTTCATTTGGGGAAGATTCTGCTGAGACATTTACTGAGCCAGAAGCAGGCGATCGCTGATAATTTCCTTGGCGAATTTGCTGGTATTCTTCGGATACTGCCCACGCCCGTAAGTAATGCAGGCGTTCAACTGGGAAAGGATGGGTTAACATCGTACCTTGAGCGCCATTGTAAATCAAGAATTTATACACCTGATTTAGCCCATCTTGATCGAGTGCCTGATAATTTTCTGACTGCTTGATAAACTCTTGTAAACTACATTCATTGGCATATTTTTTACTCCCGCCAGAGAGTTTCATCATCGTTGACATTACGGGATTTAAGTCATCCATCACCAGTAAGGCGGCGCGATCTGACGATAACTCGGCTTTGCGCTGCCACTCAAAAAAGGCATAAATCAAGCCTTGTGTTACAAGATTACCGAGGCCAAAAGTTAATTCTCCCAAGGCGGAAGCAGCACTCATCGCCCACATCGCCATTTGAATTAAAATAGTATGACCACATTTAATATGCCCCAGTTCATGGGCTAGCACCGCCCGAATCTCAGCTTCGTCTAGTAAGTCTAGTAGCCCAGTATTTATGACTATGTAAGGATTCTCTTGCCCCAGTGCATAAGCATTTACTTGGGGATCTTGCGAGACAAACAGCGCTGGTTCTGGGTAAATGTCCAAATCTCGGACGCATTCCCGAAACATCTGGTAAATAGTGGAATACTGACGCGGCCCGACTTGGATGCTGTTACCCATTAGATAGACTAATTGAGGGCGTTCGTAGATAAATTCCACAAATTTACGAGCGATTAAATCAAATCCCGGTAAATTTCGTAAAGCTTGCTCGGCTTGGCGATCTAGTGGATGCCTGAAGGCTTCGCTGGAAATTCCTGTGTAAGTTGGCATAATTTAGGGAATAGGGAATAGGGAATTGGTCATTGGTCATTAGCAAAGGACAACTGACAAATGACAAATGACAAAGGACAAGATAATAGAAATGGGGCAATTGGAAGTAAAAATCACTTTGTATGGAATTAAAAGCGTGTGATTGAGGCAGAAGTTCATTTGTCACTACATAACTTTTTGCGATCGCAAGCGGGGTTCCCTTCCTGGCCCCATCATTTGACGATGGCACGGTTGGTAGCACGCGCCTTGCGCCTGGGACGTAGTGCCCTAATTCAAGTAGGAGCGGTTTGTGGCTATCAAGGGCGGTATCGCACTAGTTTTGTAGCATCAGCCCTAATGTGGCACGGCCCTGTAATTATTGTTGCTCAAGAAGCCGTGCAGCAACTTCTGCTGCGGGTGGAAATTCCCCGTCTACAGCAGTGGCTACCAACCAATAAATCAATTAGAACAGGTGACGCTTGGCCTGATGCTGAGTTCCAAGGGCTACTGTTAACCTCTCCAGAAGCTTGGTTAAGAGGACAATTTGCTGGTGGCGATCGCTTTCCCCAAGGCATCCCCACAATTATTGATGGGGTAGATGATCTCGAAGATTGGGTGCGCGATCAACTTACCCAAGATATTCAACCCCATGATTGGGACGAACTCATGTTGGCTTGTCCAAATCAAGCTGAGGCAATTAGCGAAGCACGGATACATCTGACACACGAACTTTTTCAGCATCCTGTTAATCCATATCACTGCTATCTAATTTCCCAGCCAGAAATAGAGATTTTAAGCCGTCTCTATTTAGCTTTAGAGTCAGTACAATCAATGCCAGAACCTTGGAAAAAATTCTGGCAACAATTTCAAACCCTTGATGAAAATCTTTCCCCCCCTGCCTCCCCTGCTCCCCCTCCCCTCTTCTGGGCGACTATAGCCCATAGACAAGGTTTATTTTCTTTGCACTATGCCCCAATGGAATTAAGAGAAATCCTCTTACCCTTATGGCAGCGACAACCAGTAGTTTTGATTGGCAGCGCTATAGAACCGGAAACTGAAGCTCCTCTTTTCCGACAGCGCCTTGGTTTGGAAGATTTAACTTGCCTGAAATTCTCCTCGGAGAGTCAAGCGGAAGCAATTCAACTGTATGTACCCTATAAATTGCCCTTACCTAACACGCCAGAATTTCAAGCGGCATTTATTCACAAAGTCCGCACACTGGTTTGTCTAAGTGCTACAGCACCAGGATTAACGGTTGTCTTGGTGGGAGATGTACCACTAAAATCTCAAGTGGCGACAATTCTGGCATCAGAGTTTGGTTCACGAGTGCAGGTAGAAAAAACTTGTTTAGATGAAAATGGTATTTTGATTAGCGGTTGGGAATTTTGGCGAGAACATCAGCGAGTCTTACCAGCACCCCATTTGTTAATTATTGCTACTTTACCTTTACCATCTTTAGAAAATCCACTTGTCGCTGGTAGAGTAGCTCTTTATAAGCGATCGCATCAAGATTGGTTTCGTTTATATTTATTGCCGGCAGCCTTGAATGAATTACAAAGAGCGATCGCACCAGTCCGAGAAAGTCAAGGCATTGTTGCTTTACTTGATAGTCGTGTAGTTAATCGTAGCTACGGCGCTCAAATTCTTACTGCTTTAAGTCCTCTGGCACGTATTAACTATCTCGACCCAAGTTTGTTTGCTAATACCGATGAGGAAAATTCTGCTTAAAGTCATTCCCCATTCCCCAATTGTCTATAGCCATAATTCCTGGCAAGATAAATTTAGAACCTAAGTAAAAATTGAGTTGCTGATTATGGGTGAAGCAAAGCGTCGCAAAACCACACAAGGGGAAACATACGGTCAAGAGACTCGCATCTTGCCTTGGCTTCCCATCACAAAAATTCAAGGCGAACAATTTGTCAGTTGGACAACTCGTGGTGCTTGGATAGGCATTATCCTTATGGTTATAGGATGGGCAACTATCCGTTTTATTGGCCCAGCCTTCGGTTGGTGGCAAGTAGTCTACTAAATCCTGCTGTTAATTTTCTCGCTCTAAAAGACCTTGAATCTTACTCCCCTTCCCTTGTGGTCTATCCATTAGTCTTATGTTTAAGTGAGTTGTGGTTTTGTTGGTAAAGATCCGGGAAATGGATAGCCCGCAAGTAAGGAGGGCATTAAAAGGAGCCAGCGCGATCTTTTCCCAAATACAGAGGCTATCACTAAGGCGTTTGCCCAAGTGAGCAACTGGCGTGAGGAATACAATGAATTTGGCAATCATAACTATTACCCACCGGACATGATTGCTACGAATTACGAATTAGCCCGATCGCAATAAACTTCACCAAAGCTATGATCGGCATGAATTTCAACCACTAGATCAACTGCTGTTGCATCTTTTACCAACGGCTTGATAAATAATTCCGGGTGAAGCGATCGCCAAAAATAATTGACAAATTTCTCTATCTCTGCATTGCTCATTCCCGACTTCCCAGCAGCGATCATTTGCTGTTCTGCCTGTTTGCGCCACTCCAAAGAACAGCGATAATCGGTTGGATATAGCACAATTAAGCTGTCCAATCGATCCCAAAGTGGTAAATAATCGTGGAGGCGAAGATTCATATCACGAGCAAATGCTCTATCTTCATTTGTGACAATTGGCGGTGGTGCAGTATCAAATACATCTGGGTTAATTGGTCGCACACCCACAAACCAACCTTCAAATAATACAATATCTACATCTGTAACCATTTCTGAAGTAGTGCGATCGCCAGCGCCTTTGTATGCAGATTTATCAAAGCGGGGAACCATAACTGAACTTTGCGACTGACGAATGCGATCTAGTACATCTAAGCCTAAATCTACATCGTGGGTTCCTGGTGGGCCGCGCCAAATCAGGCGGGGATCTTGCTGTGTTAAAACCAAGCGATCGCTGTAAGTTTTATATAAGTCATCCAAAGATAAACTCAGAGTTTGGTATCCCAACTGATTCAGAATCAAACTGAGAACCTTAGACATTGTAGTTTTACCAGTGCCTTGTCCTCCTAATATTCCTTGAATCAGAGGGCGTTCCAACTGTTGGCGCTGCGATGCTAGTTTGATCCCCAAAGGCAGCCACAAGTCCCACAAGACCTGTAACATTTTCTTAGGTTCGATTTGGAGGGTAGTTTGGCAGAATTGGCTAAAAGCTGGGAAGACAGATTTTAGTAAATGCGATCGAACAGCGATCGCTTCATCGACATTTTCCGGCACGATCCCAAAAGCTTTTGCCCTTAACTTATCTGCTAGTGCTGCTTCTCTTGCTTCCTGCTGCCAAGTTTCAGTTACAGTTTCTGAAATTAAAATTTCACCCAACCACAAACTCATAATTTCCCCTTGTCCCCTTGTCCCCTTGTCCCCTTTTCCCCTTGCCCATTCTCACGATCCCAGCTTAAAGGCTTCGAGAAACAGGCTGTAGGTGAAACCAACTTTGAGGAGATTTAGTGAGTCTACCAAGAGCGATCGCCTAGTAAAAAAGCTCTGACTGTAAAATATTCTACTGGTGACTTCCGTTAACACTACTAAAAAACCAGCTACCACAATATCTAATTCTGCCCGTTGACCAGCTGTAGTGGAAACTGCGTTTCCCAGAAAAAAACCAAACAAAAAACTAATTATCAGCAACGATAATCGCCGCCAAGGATTTAAAAACCATTGCCCTAAGCGTGTAGCAATGGCATCCAACAAGTTATTCAGACGAGTGTTTTGCATTAGATAGACTTCTGGGAAAAAGTCAAGATATCTTGAAATATCTTTATATTATTAAATAATATATTGGTTTTAGCCTAAGCTTATTTGTTAATATTATAGATATATGCTGGGTTTCCAGCGTTGATTGAAATTTCCACATCTTATCATCTTTAAGGAAGCACAGGCGCTTTCAAGGCTGCTTGTTCTAACTCAAGATGAAATATATTTATCATCTCGGCTGGCAAAAGACACTTTGTTGTCTCTGCTAGTATTTTCACGATATTTTTATTTTTCTATAAAAATATATTTGCTGATTTGGTATCGAATTTTCTTGTTTTTATCCAAGCCTACGGTCAATACACAAAGCAATTAGTGTCTGTAACTGTTGTTTTTCAGTCATCAATGAAATAATTTCCTCCAAATATTTTCTAATCAGAATGATACTTATAATACATTGATGTGCTTAATCTGAATAAAATCTATCTTAAGCTACTTTTCATAATTGTCTTTCGTGATAATAGGCTACTATTTGGTCAAGCCTAGACAAAATATTTATTTCTAAAAACTATCAATATGAAATCTTTAGTGTATCGTAACGTCGGTGTTACAGCTTGTTGCTTGGGACTGCTTGTTGCTCTGGTGGGATGCTTTGGAGTGAGTGTATCCTTTGAGTCCACAAACCCAGATACATCTTCACAACTGCCAAGTGAAACTCAAGAGTGGGAGACAACTTCCTCTAAACCTGTTACACCTGAAAAAGATATTTCCGTTAATCTATCTACGCCAACCAATAAAGTAGAACATAGTAGTAAAGAGAATACTTATCCTGTCTTAGCAGAGCGTGATAAATCAGCAAGCGTTGCTAAGAAGAATCAAGGGACTTTGCGGATGAGCAATCAAACAAATCAACCTGTACGCCTAGCTCTACTGGCGCGACAGTCGGTAGCAAAAGGCTCTGGTACTAAACAGGCTAACTACGATGTACCAGCACATTGGGATTTTGCCCCTCAAGAAGGTAGTGAGAAAGGACTGGTTCTATCTTTACCTCAGAATAATTTGAAGCTGGAGAAGGGAGATATTTTAGTTGCCTTTGCACAAGATGGCTCCCGTCGTTATTGGGGCCCCTATGTTGTCGGTGAAACTCAATTACCTAAATGGAATTCGCAAAATAGAGAATGGCAACTAGTGCTGAGTCCATAATCTATAGCAATCAGAATTGAATTTTCTGTTTGAAAATGTGCTTATTAAGAGTTATGAAAACCTAGAAGCTGTAGGAGCAATTTATGTATTGCCGCTACGTTAATCAAGCACAGCTTCACATAGAATCGATATGAGGATTGCTAAATAGTTACCATAGATAACTTCTGCATTTAGCCTTGTAGATTGACTTTTGTTTCATTTGTTTTTACTATTAAACCCCATTATGGTATAGGGCTAGCGTAAATACGCTCATCTGATGTTGCTAATAAATAGAGCAATCGGGGCAATCTCGGAAAAACGACTTATTAAGGGTGCTTATTACATTGTTTGAAGTTATGTAGCCTTTTGATTACGGCCTATCAAACACTGCGGTAAACTATGCGTTGATTATGATTCTTTCGCAGAGAAGAACACTCGAAAGGAGCGGTTTTTTCAATGTCTCACACCGTAAAAATCTACGATACCTGCATTGGCTGCACCCAATGCGTCCGCGCTTGCCCTACTGATGTACTTGAGATGGTTCCTTGGGATGGCTGTAAAGCTGCTCAAATTGCCTCTTCACCCCGTACAGAAGACTGCGTGGGCTGTAAGCGCTGCGAAACCGCTTGTCCCACCGACTTTTTGAGCATCCGGGTTTACCTGGGCGCTGAAACAACTCGCAGTATGGGTCTGGCTTACTAAAAAGCTAGTGCCGAGTGCTGAGTGCTGAGACAAAAAGAAGTAAATCAAAAAAGCTAATTTCTTGATTCTTCACTCAGAACTCGGAACTCGGAACTTCAGACTTTGAAGTGTGTCAATATCAAGCACCTTTAGCATCGTAGAGTGGACACTACCTGCTTTACGAAATTTTAATTTTAGATTGGGGATAAAAATCTCTGGGTACTTAAATCCTAGAAGCGTATTTGTACTGTCAGGTCAAAAGCTGACTGTGAATCTGCTTTAAAAGCCCAAAATCCATAACAATACCTAGTGGTAGAGGGAGTAATATTACTCCCTTTTTTCTTTGCAAAACGTCAAGTTTGTGCTAAACACTATACTGGATTTAATCATCCTGAAAAAAAGCGGTGTGAACAATGTGCGGAATCGTTGGATATATAGGCACTCAAGCGGCGACAGACATTTTACTGGCTGGGCTGGAAAAACTAGAGTACAGGGGCTACGATTCTGCTGGAATCGCCACTGTTTGGGAAGGTGAAGTTAATTGTGTGCGGGCAAAGGGCAAACTGCATAACCTGCGCTCTAAACTAGAACAAATAGAAACCCCCGCCCAAATTGGTATTGGTCATACTCGGTGGGCAACTCATGGTAAACCAGAAGAATACAATGCCCATCCCCATTTGGATACGGCAAAGCGAGTGGCGGTGGTGCAAAATGGCATTATCGAAAATTACCGCGACTTACGCGAAGAACTCAAAGCAAAAGGACACCAGTTTGTTTCTGAAACTGATACTGAAGTAATTCCCCATCTCATAGCCGAATTTTTAAAGAATATTCCTCCCTCATCTTCCTCATCTCCCTTCTTGGAGGCAATTCGCCAAGCCGTTAACCATTTGCAAGGGGCGTTTGCGATCGCAGTTATTTCTGCTGACTACCCCGATGAATTGATTGTTGTCCGCCAACAAGCGCCTTTGGTAATTGGTTTTGGGCAAGGGGAATTCTTTTGTGCATCTGACACGCCTGCGATCGTTGCCTACACCCGTGCGGTGCTACCTTTAGAAAATGGCGAAATTGCCCGTCTCACTCCTTTAGGCGTTGAGATTTACAATTTTGCTGGCGACAGGCTGAAAAAACAACCCCGCCTGCTCAACTTCAATCCTGCAATGGTAGAAAAGCAGGGATTCAAACACTTCATGCTCAAAGAAATCCATGAGCAACCAGGGGTAGTCAGAGCGAGTTTAGACGCTTACTTTAATCCAGCCGAATCTACCGAATCACCAATCAATCTTGGCTTACCTGCGGATTTATACAATGATTTAGAACAAATTCATATCGTCGCCTGTGGTACAAGTTGGCACGCAGCATTAATTGGTAAATATTTACTTGAACAATTAGCAGGAATTTCAACTCAGGTACATTACGCTTCTGAGTATCGCTATGCACCATCACCTGTGACGGCTAACACGTTGATTATCGGTGTTACCCAATCAGGCGAAACTGCCGATACCCTAGCAGCTTTGACAATGGAAAAAGAACGTCGCCAAGATAAAGAACCTAAATATCAAGCGCGACTACTGGGTATTACTAATCGCCCCGAAAGCAGCCTCGGTCATTTAGTGCCCCATGTCATCAGTACCTTAGCAGGAATTGAAATTGGGGTAGCGGCGACAAAAACTTTTACCGCCCAACTGATGGCGTTTTATGCTTTGGCATTGGATTTAGCCGCCCGTCGTCAGACTGTTTCAAAAGACACATTAGATAAAATTATTAACGGGTTGCGGCAGATTCCTAAAGAAATTGAGGCAACTTTGGAAACTCAGGAACGTTTAACCGAACAGCTAGCCCACGAATTTGCTGAAACCCAAGATTTCATCTTTGTGGGAAGGGGAATTAACTTTCCCATTGCTTTGGAAGGGGCGTTGAAATTAAAAGAAATCAGCTACATTCACGCTGAAGGGTATCCGGCTGGAGAGATGAAACATGGCCCGATCGCACTTTTAGATGCGAAAGTACCAGTAGTTGCGATCGCAATTCCTGGTAGTGTGTATGAAAAAGTTATTTCAAATGCCCAAGAAGCCAAAGCCAGAGATTCTCGGTTAATTGGCGTGACACCCGTCAACGATGGCGAAGCTGCGGAAATCTTTAACGATCTTCTTCCTATCTCTCATGTAGAAGAGTTACTTTCTCCAATTCTCACAGTAGTTCCCCTGCAATTATTGGCTTATCACATTGCCGCCCGTCGCGGTTTGGATGTCGATCAGCCCCGGAATTTGGCCAAGTCAGTAACGGTGGAATAGTTTATTAATAGAGGTAGTAGCTGTTGTACAACAATAAAAAGTCGTATAACAAATAAAATAATCATACAACTTATCCTGTAGGTCAATATGCAAGCATCTACAGGAATTTTTATGAGAGCAATACAACAAGAATTTAATACCGATAAAAAACACTTAGGAGGAATGTGAACGATCGCATTTGTTGCATAAGTTAGTCGAATGTCAAAATGAAACTCATTACAGTAGGTTGCCTAACTTCGACACTTTGGCATAGTTCGACTCTGCTCATCAGCCGCTCAGTGCATTGCTTCCGCTCAACCATCACAAGAACACTCCCTCACACAAGAACGCTCCCTGAGCGAAGTCGTTCGCATAGCGTCCCGCAGGGAAGGGAGCAGCTTCCGCCAAGACGTATCTGTGTTTGGTGCAGCTTGTAGCAGCTTCCGCTTTAAGAGTAGCAGCTTCCGCCAAGACGTATCTGTGTTACGCGCAGCCTGTAGCAGCTTCCGTCTTCCCTGTAAGAACTTCCGCCAAGACGTTTCCGTGTTTCGTGCAGTCTGTAGCAGCTTCAGCCTTAACGTTATGAGATAACAGACTTGTGTTACAGCATTTTCCCTTAAATAGAATACGCTTTTAAGGCACAGTACTGCTATGCCTCAACAATAAATATGGTTTTGATTAACAAAAAATGTTGTAAGGTACTTAAATTTTAGGCTTTTTCATAAAAATCAACAATTTCACGTATGACAACTTCTTCAACAGTTGTCCACTATAGAGTTATCAGTAATTTAGAAAATGCGTATTAATTATGGCAAGGGCGAAACGCAATTCACGTACTCTTGGCAAAGCTGAAGTACGTTTAGCAAGCATTAAATCTATTAGTCCAACTCTCGATGTCGGAGAAAAGTTAACAGTCAAAGATTATACTGAAAAAATCGAAAGCCTCCGAAAATCTCTTGAAGCATACAATACCACCCTCTCTACTATTGATGTCTTACTAACCCAGATCGTTGAAAATGAACAAGATTTGGCAGACTATTCTGAAAAGATTTTGCGTGGTATTGCTTATAAATATGGTAACGATAGCCATGAATATCAGATGGCTGGCGGTGTTCGGAAAAGCGAGCGCAAGCGTGCTGTACGTCAAAGCGTAGTTTTGTCGAAGTAAGTAGGCGCATTACTGCGATCGCATCCCTCGCAACTCAAGTTGTTGATTCAGCTTTGCACTTGGGATGCGATCGCACTCAATTAACGATCCTATCAAGGTTTATAATTATTGATTTTGATTATTTGAGACCACAGTACTGGTTTTGTCATTTTCTAGTTCTCTCATTAGAGAATCAAAACCACTAGCGTTGTTTCCACCTTTAGACAATAAAGACTGAATTTTATTTATTATTGCACTCATATTGTCAGAGAAAAATCTACCAAGATTATTCACAAAGTTTTTCAGTTTCTCAAATATACTCATTTCTACAGTTGAGTACTTATTCACAATTGGATATACAACTTTTCCTTTTTCTGTTTCATAGTACTCTTGTTCAGGCATCAACATAGATGTAAGTGGTTGCACCTGTTTTGCCATATCTGCTTCGGTTCGTTTATGGCTGAGGAATAAAACATCGTAAACTTTCCCGTTCCAACTAGCCCAATAATGGTTTTGGAAAAACCACCGCTTACCATCATCACAATTAGGCTTTTTACCTTGGTATGGCGTAACTCCAGCTTCACTCAAAAAAGGTTTGGCAATGCTTTCAACTGTTATTTTCTCGATGCCAAAATATTCTTCTGCAACTTTCTTGAACGCACGAGCTAATGTCTGACAATCTCCTTCTGGAGAGCCTTTTAAGAGAGTTTCTTGGCTCTTACTCACCATTGTGTATTGAAATTGGATATTGCCAAAGTTTTTGAATAGTTGTTCTAGGATTTTATCTTCTGGTAATGTGTCGTCTATACCTTTTACTAATGTTTTGGCTAGTGAGTAATCTTGTAAAAATTTTTGTTTTTTATTTGCCGAGTTATTTGCTGTTAATATTTCTTCAGAACTTGCTTGGATGTTTCTGCTACCTGGTAAGGTCGTCTGTTGTCCTTCCTGGTTTTGCAAAGTAGCTGGATTAATTTGGCTGACAACAGAAGTAGCTACTCTATCAGCTTCTTGCTCATACTGATCTCCTGGTTCGCCAACAGTGAGTTTTGGCTGTATTATTGGTTCCCGAAGGGGTTGCATTTGTGCCAGCGATACAGCATCAGCCCGTTTGATCGCCATTTTGTCAATGTTATGACCAAACTGAAAAGAGTGTTCTTTACCTTGCTGCAACGACTCATTCATTTTTGCCTGTAATACTGTGAGTCGTTCCTGTCCGTCTGGCGTGATAGTGCCATGCTTGGCTTGGATTTGGAGTTTTGTTGCCTCAAACTGATACTCTTGAAATTTCTGATTCTCTACTTTTGCCTGTACTATAGGCTTGTTGGAGCCAAGTTGAGAGTGAGTAGTTAAAAGGTGCTGACCTTGCTCTGACTTAGAAGCGGATGAGTCAGCTTTTTTGTGGATTTGTAGCCGTTCTTTCATCGCTGGTTTCAAAAGTCAATAGTGGTTAATCTATATATTATGTCACTTCAGATTGCTTGATTACTTATACTTAAGTCGAATACTGTTAAAACGTATCATCCATTTTTTCTACAAGACTGACGCAAACCATAGCTGAAACCTTCATTTTTAGCTAGGGGCAATTCATATATACACAAAGTCGCTTCCCGCAGGGTATTGCCAGTTTTGCGTCGGTTAAGAACGCCGTACATTCAAGCAACACCATTCTTTTCGTTTCCACAGGGTAGCAACGACCCAACCATTTTGTTCTAAAGCGTCAGCAACAGCTTTAGATTGTTCTAGTAAAATACCACTGAAGATCGCCCAAGTTTCAGGTTTAGCGATCGCACTCATTTCTGGAATCAACTCAATAATTACATGAGCCAAAATATTGCAAACTATACCGTCTACTGGTTTCTCAAGCAGTTTTGTCAAAACGTCTACACTTCCCAGTGCTGGTAGTAAACGTTCTGAGCCAATGTCATTCAGGATACCATTACTGATAGTTGATTGCACCGCTAAAGGGTCATTATCTACTGCATAGACTTTTTCGGCTCCTAATAGCAGCGCCCCAATGGAAAGGATACCAGAACCACAGCCAATATCTGCAATTACTAGATGTTCATGTTTGCCACTATTACCCACAAATGACTGAGAAACTCCACTCAGTCGCATTTCTAGGGATTCCAAACATAGCTGAGTGGTGGCATGGTTGCCCGTACCAAATGCTACACCAGGGTCAAGACGAATTACCAACCGTTCTGTTGTTTCTGGTAATGGTAGCCAGGCGGGGTTGATTAGGAAGCGATCGCCAATTTCTTGCGGATGCCAATATTGTTTCCAGCTAGTTGCCCAATCTTCCTCATCAATTAACTGCCATTGCAGAGAGGGAGATGAAACTCCTACACAAAGGGCATCTTGACGCAGCCAAAGTGACAGTGCTGCCAAATCTAGTAGCTGTGTTTGAATTGTCGATAAATAAGCCCTAACTAAAGATGAATTTCCTTTGTTTTCACTAGCTGTTCCCCGACAGCCAAAATCTTCCAGTCGCCAAAAGATTGAATCTTCTAGGTCTGGCTCACATAAAATCTGTAGTTCCCACCAGGTGTTTGCCATTTTTGAGTGCTGAGTCGTGAGTGCTGAGTGCTGAGTGTGAGAGAGTTATGAGTTATCAGTTATCAGTTAGGAGTTAGGAGCTTTTAACTCTTCACTACTTACTCCTAACTTTTTTTCACTCAGCACGGGCTAAACGCCCCGCTACCGCTAACATTACTCAGCACTCAGCACTCATAGTGTTACTGTATATGCGTCCCGAATACCAGGGACTTTTATAATCTCATCCAAAATGCCTTCAGGTAAAGGGTCATCTATACTCAGAGCCATTACCGCATCACCACGGACGATTTTACGGCCTACCTGCATACTGGCAATATTCACATTAAAACTGCCGAGTAAGGAACCAAGTTTGCCGATAATCCCTGGCATATCGCGGTGCAGGGTAAACAGCATATATTTGCTGGGTGGGACGTTAATGGGGAAACCGTCAACATCAGTTAGGTGGATTTCCCGCTCACCCAACAAAGCGCCGGTGACAGAATGAGTACCCAAGGTGCCAGTGGCTTCTAGATGAAGCGTTCCGGCATAGTCTCTGATGGAAGCATCGCGGGTTTCAATTACCCGAATTCCGCGTTCTTTGGCTTCTATACTGGCATTGACATAATTTACCCGTTCCCGCAAAGCTTGGTAAAGTAAACCTTTGAGGGCAGCTACTACCAAAGGCTGACTTTTGTTTGTCGCAAGTGCCCCTTGCAGACGAATATTGAGTACTTCCACGCGTCCGCCAGCTAGCTGTCCTACTAGATTACCTAGAGTTTCTGCTAGCTGCATATAGGGTTTGAGTTCTTCCAACACATCGGGGCCAAGTCCGGGAATGTTGACGGCCGAACGCGCTGGTAGTCCTAAAAGGACATCCCGAATTTGTTCGGCAACATCAATAGCCACATTTACTTGAGCTTCTGCGGTAGAGGCTCCTAAGTGGGGGGTGAGGATAACTTCTTTGCCTAGCGATCGCAATTCCGATTCACCCAGTGGTTCTGACTCGAACACATCCAAGGCTGCACCACCGATTTTACCCGCTTTTAGGGCTGCTGCTAAAGCTACTTCATCAATGATCCCACCACGAGCGCAGTTGATAATCCGGGCTGTGGGTTTCATTTTTGCCAAAGTTGTGGCATTGATTAAGTGGGTAGTTTCTGGGGTTTTCGGGATGTGTAGGGTGATATAGTCTGCTTGCTGGAAGAGTAAATCTAGCTCCACCAACTGACAGCCGATTTGTTCGGCTCGTTCTGTAGAAATAAAAGGGTCATAAGCTAGGAGTTTCATCCCCATTGTCTTAGCTACAGCCGCAACATGGGAGCCAATTTTACCCAAACCGACAACGCCTAGAGTTTTTTTGTAGACTTCCGCGCCAACAAAGCTATTGCGATCCCACGCACCGCGTTTCACCGAGGCATTAGCATCGGGGATGTGGCGAGACAAAGCCAAAATCATTGCTAGCGCGTGTTCGGCGGCGGCAATTGTGTTTCCCTCTGGAGAATTGACTACCACAATTCCCCGGCGTGTGGCTGCGGGAACATCCACATTATCCACACCTACGCCAGCACGACCAATGATTTTTAGCTGAGTGCCGGCTTCAATGATTTCTTGAGTGACGCGTGTACTAGAGCGAATCATCAGCGCGTCATACTCACCAATAATTTCGATCAGTTCTGCTGGTTTTAGACCTAGTTTGACATCAACAGTAGCAACTTGCGAAAGAATGTCAATTCCAGCTTGGTCAATAGAATCTGAGACAAGAACCTTAGACATGATTACTTCATTTAAAGCTACAGGTTTTGCTGCACAAGACTTTTTAGTTTAGTCTTTATCTGTCGCAATTCAGCAAAAATTATTCGTTTTAATATCAACTTCACCTTTACTTACGCTACGTGCTGATGGTATCGAAGCGTGAGTTGCTCCCGGTGGGTACTGCCTCCTAAGTATTTAAAGATGAGTGGCTGTTTGCACAACCCTGTCGCTAAATATAAAGCATTAATAGCACTAAGCACCTATATATTTATTAATAGTTAAGAGTTACCAAAATTTTATTGCCTTAAGCAATTTCCTTTATGGGGTAGAAACGCTTACATTCTTGACTGGGCTGCAACTTTAGCTAAGGTAATGCTCTGCACAACTAACAAATGAGCCAGTAACTATTTTATCTGTAGAATTTTAGTTATTTATCAATACCACAAGTGGTATCACTTAGTCAAAATAAAATATTTACATTATTCAAGATGGATCGCAATAAGTAGGTAGACGTAAATCCTAATCATTAATCTACGTGCATTACCAAACAGCCCTTTTGTAGATATTACTAGTGGAGAAATCGCTATAATTCTGATGAGCCAAATAGAGCCAAATATCCTTTGATTTTTGGGGAAACCAGCGATGTTAAACTACAACTTGCCAAGGCACTTGCCCTCAGCCGAGGAACTACCAGACTCTGACGAAACGCCTGTGGATAATGAACTGCAAGAATTGATACCAGGTTTGCTGAAAGCGATCCTGCTGATACTTTGGTCAGAACGTATGGACTGGCTATTTGCCATAGATATGGGTATTTATTATCACCCCGATAAACCGCCCATTGTGCCAGATGGATTTTTGAGCTTAGGGGTAGAGCGGTTTTATGATGAAGAGTTGCGTCCCAGTTATGTGCTGTGGGATGAAAATGTTGTACCGATTTTCGTGCTAGAAGTCGTTTCTCAAAATTATCGCAAGGAATACACGACTAAATTGGATGAATATGAGGCTTTGGGCGTACTTTACTATGTGATTTATTCCTCCCGTCGCCGCCGCAAACCTCATCTAGAAGTACATAAGTTAGTTAATGGTAAGTATGAATTGCAAGAGGGAAACCCCGTTTGGCTACCAGAAATCGGTTTAGGAATTGGTTGCGAAAGAGGAAATTATTGTGGCGTAACACGGGAATGGATGTATTGGTATGATGAGCAAGGACAACGTTATCTCACGCCCGCAGAACAAGTAAAGCAAGAAGTACAACGCGCTCAACAAGAAGCTCAACGCGCTCAACAAGAAGCTCAACGCGCTCAACAAGAAGCTCAACGCGCTCAACAAGAAGCTCAACGCGCTCAACAAGAATCACAACGCGCTCAACAAGAAGCTCAACGCGCTCAACAAGAAGCTCAACGCGCTGAAGTTGCAGAACAACGGGTGCAACAATTGACAGAACAATTAAGATCGCTAGGAATCGATCCAGATAATCTGGGTTAACTAAAATATTTTGCAATATTTTCAGCAAGACTAAAAAATCAGGTTTTTCAGATTTATGTATTTACTATAAATTCGGGTTTGCGACTGGAAGCTGTCAGTAAAAGAAACTATTGCTTTTTAGAAATAACGTTCCTGATTCCACTTTTGGTAGATATAGTATCACCTTTGTAACGAGGGATAATATGAATACTGGCGTGCATAATATTTTGACCTGCGGCTCGATTGATATTCATTCCTATATTAAAGCCATCAGGTTCAAATTCTACTTTGAGAAATTCTTGTACTTTATTCACCATAAACCAGCAAGCAGATTGTTCTTTAAATGGCAGCTCAAAATAACTGTTTACATGACGTTTGGGAATAACTAAAATGTGTCCTTTGCTTATTGGATAGCCATCAAAAATAGCATAAGCAGTTGCTGACTCAGTTAATAGTCTAAGAGTTTTATGGGGATTACAGAATATACAATAATTAGATGAATTTCGCTGATGATTATAGTGGAGATACTCATATACTTCCCGATATTCATCTAAGCAAATTGAACTAAAGGGAAGTTTGACAATACATTGATAAGTAGGTTTTTTGTGAATATAATGTTCTCGAAATCCTTCTTTTTTGATATCTCTTCTGACAGAATAATAAGCTTTGCCTCCTGGTTTTAATAAATGTGATATTTCCATAAGAACATTAGTTTGTTCTTCAGTAAATAAAACATTTAAAACATAAAAGCAAATTATTGTATCAAACTTAGTCTTAGGATATTCTGGAAAATAATAAGGGTCATAGCCTGTAATATCATAACCTTTTTGGCGCAGTATCTTAACATCATTACCAAAGCCACAACCAAAGTCTAGTATTTTGCCTTGGAGAAGGTTTTGATTTAATAAAAATTGTGCAGGAAATGATAGATAACTTCTTTCGATCGCAGTAAGATAGCTGAACTGATTTTTCTGCTGTTTCATGGAATTTTGGTGCTAATGTACCAAAATTATTATTCCCAGCATCTCTTTAGGTTATGCGATGTCTACGATGGTCACTGAGCCAAATCGAAGTGCGGGCTACGCCTACGCATCAGGGTCAATACCTAGCTCACGTAACTTAGCTGCTAATATATCAGCACGTTGGCGTTCTTGTTCAGCACGTTGGCGTTCCTGTTCAGCACGTTGGCATTCCTGTTCAGCACGTTGGCGTTCTTGTTGGGCTTGTTCGCTGCTCCACAATAGCAAATTTCCTTCTCTATCCCACCAGCGCAGCCAATTCATGGTTTGGCATAATCTTTCACCTTGCCAAATTCCGAGAAATAACTCTAACTCAGGAATCCAGTAACGTCCATTCGCATCTGCTTGCTGCAAGGTATATTGTCCATTTTGCAAGCATCGTATTTCTAGACTGGGTTCGTAAGGGTCGTAGGTTACGTAGGTTGGAACTTGGAGAATCTTTTCGTAATAATAGAGTTTACCGTAGGGTGGAGTTGAACGGACTGATAATTCTCCACCTTCTGTATCTGAGAGAAATTCCATCACTACGGCCACAGCAGCGCCTTCTAAATTCGGTGTGTAGCTGCGACGAACTACATTTGTTCCCACAGATTGCACTTGAGGAACAAAAAACCAGTCTGGGGCTTTGACAACGATTTTTTGGTTGACTGTGGCTACAAGCCCAAAATTAGAGCCAATCAGCATTTGAGGTTGGATGCGCTCTGTACTTCCCAAAGCATCGGTAAGCGCAGCAGCGATCACAGGTTGTTGAATATTTTCCACTGGATCGTCTGGTAAAATGAAGTCGGCTGGAAGTGCTTCCCAAGTAACAATTGGTTCTTTTTGGATGGGGTTAACTTGTAGAACCATAAAATTATTCCTAATATCCATGCACAGTATATAGTTATTTTTAACAAATCTTCAGTTGGCACATCTGTGCGATTGCAGCATATAAATTCAGATAATCTTAAGTTTTGGATGAATACACTCGCACTGCCTAAAAACCCAGAAATCTAGAAAGATTTCTCAGACTGGTGTATATACTCGTAGTCAAGCACTTAGCAGGCGTGAATATTATGCTGGAATGGTTTATTAGCTGGATAGCAAGCAATGCCTTTCTGCATCGGAAATTTTTAGAATATTTCTGTGCTTGGGAGTTTGTCTGGCAGTTTGAGAAGGAAGGCAGTATTTCAATTGAGGATCTCAAAACTGAAGTTTTTGGCAAACACTGGCAAGATGAAACTTGGCATGAGGTATTGCGGCTAATTGCGGGAATGATTGATGCGAAATTTGTTGGTGAAATTCTTGATTACTTGATGGTGCAAGATGGTGAAGAGGAAAAATTTATTAACTTGTTTTTAGCGGCTAAGTGTCTTGCAGAGGTGAAAAATCGCTCGGTGATTGCGCCAGTGGCTAATAAATTATTTGGCAAGGTAAAAGACTTAACTAAATATGACCTCTGGTATTATTACAGACCCTTTGCAAATGCAGAAGAAACCAAGTTAGTTCAGGAAGTTCGCATTCAAGCAGTTGTAACAATCGCCGCAATTTGGAAAGATAACTGTGATACCTTACACTGCCTCAAAGACCGCGCCACTGCTGATAATTATCAGTATGTGCAATATGCAGCCATCGAAGCATTAGCCAGCAATTTCAAAGATGACTCGGACACCCCCTCGTTTCTCAAAGACCTCACCACTGCTGATAATGAAAAGTATAAAAGTTGGCAGAATTAGAGATGTAGCTTGACAGAATCAGATTACATCATTAAACGAAAGTGTAGGTATTTGATTATAAACTTCTGCATTTTCTTCAAGAGCTTGACGTATATCGTATTGCGTTTGTAAATTTAACCAAAACTGAGCGCTGTTACCAAAATAGCGAGATAAACGCAAAGCTGTATCTGCTGTAATAGTACGTTTTCCAGATAAAATTTCACTAATTCTTGTCTGAGCTACACCTATATCTTTGCTTAATCGATAAGGGGTGATATTTAGTGGCTCTAAAAATTCTAGTTGTAGGATTTCTCCAGGGTAAATATTTGGCAAACGGTTGTTGTTCATGATTATTTCCAGGCATCAGTGATAATCTACTATTTCAACTTCCGAAACATTGTTCTCATCCGTCCAAACAAAGCAGATTCGCCATTGATTATTAATACGAATACTGTACTGCCCTTTCCTATTGCCAAGTAGCTTTTCTAAACGATTACCAGGTGGAACGAGTAAATCATTAATTGATGTTGCAGCGTCAAGAATAAGCAGTTTTCGTAAAGCAGTTTTTTGGATATTGGGCGGATACTGAGAGGATGTAAAGCCGTCAAAGATAAGCTTTGTCTCTTCAGATTTAAAACTAACAATCACAATCCTATCGCTTTACGTTACTATCGTCAAACGTTAGTATATACTTCAAGGTGAGCTTGCGAATTTCCTTGGTCAAATCTGCGACGACAGCAGACTCTCAAAATTCCTCAAGAACTTTTAGATATATTGAATGAATCATCTTGAGCAGATATTCATGGTTAACTGTTACCCAAGCCGAAAACATGAGAACAGTAAAAAGTAGCAAAACTCCAAAAAAGCGATCGCTAAACATCTACCAAAATAATCCTAAATTCTCGAAAATTACGCACCCAGAACACCGTCTAGCCGTAGTTGCAGTAAACAAAGCCGACTTCGATCGCAACAATCAGATAGAAAGTGGTTTTCAATCCACTTAATCTAGTGTTAGCAGCTTTGTACATAGCGTAACAGAAAGGGCAGAGGTGGCATGAATGCAATCACAACAGACACAACTTTTTGAGGAAACCCTCTGGAAAGCCGTTCTCAATCGAGATGCCACAATTGACGGCAAGTTTTTCTACGGTGTTCGTTCCACAGGCATTTATTGCCGACCTATTTGCCCTAGTCGCAGACCAAATCGTAATCAAGTTTGTTTTTTCCAGTCAGCAAAAGAGGCTCAAAGTGCAGGTTTTCGACCTTGTAAGCGCTGTCAGCCACAATCTGGAACAGTTCCAAATCCAGCCAAAGCAAAAGTCTTAGCAGTATGTCGATACATTGAAGCACAAAGCGATCGCATCCCCACGCTCTCAGAATTATGCTCTCAGGTGGAAATGAGTCCCAGTTATCTGCAAAAGCTATTCAAGCAAATAATTGGTGTATCCCCTTTTCAATATGCAGATGCGCTGCGTAGCCAACGATTAAAGCAGCGTCTCCAGTCAGGTGAGGAAATTGCTCATGCAGTTTATGACACGGGGTATGGTTCAAGTAGTCAAATTTATGAAAAAGCACCGAAGCAACTGGGAATGACACCAAAAATTTACCAACAAGCTGGAAAAACAATCAACATTGTCTATGCGATCGCTTCATGTCCGCTAGGATATTTACTGGTGGCAACAACAGGCAAGGGGATTTGTGCCGTTAAACTAGGTGATGAAGCAGACAAACTTGAATACATCTTGAATCAAGAATTTCACCAAGCGCACATCATACGTGATGACCACATACACAAAGAATGGATACAAGGAATCCTCGACTTGATTGCGGGAGATGAAACACATCTCGATTTACCACTTGATGTTCGTGGTACAGCATTTCAGAAACAGGTTTGGCAAGTATTACAAAAAATTCCCTATAGCGAAACTCGTACCTACACTGATATTGCTCGTGATATTGCCAAACCCCAAGCAGTACGAGCGGTGGGAAATGCTTGTGGAGCTAACCCGATCGCAGTGATTATACCCTGTCATCGGGTGCTGCGGAGTGATGGCAGTCTTGGTGGTTATCGCTGGGGGATTGAGCGCAAACAAAAACTGCTTGTACAAGAATCGAAATCGATTAAAGATGACTCAAATACCTGAACTAGAATCATTGACTGAAGAAAGTCTCACCCGTGGTTTAATGGTGCTTGCCAATCTTGACAGCGATTTGGCTCGGATTTTAGAAACACTCGGGCCTCCACCAATATGGTCAAGAGAACCGGGTTTTGCAACGCTTCTGTGCATAATTCTGGAACAGCAAGTTTCCGTAGCGGCTGCAAGGGCTGTATTTAACCGTCTATGTGGGGTTGTTGTATCGCTAACGCCAGAAAATTTTCTGACATTGGATGATATTCAATTGAGAGAGATTGGATTCAGCCGACAAAAGATTCTATACTGTCGTGGATTGGCGAATGCGATCGCAAGCGGTCAGCTTGACCTCAGCAAGCTGGAAAGAATGGACGAAACTGCTATCAGAACTGAGTTAAAGCGCCTCAAAGGTATAGGAGACTGGACAGTTGATATTTATTTACTCATGGCGTTGCAACGTCCTGATGTCTTTCCTAAAGGCGATTTAGCGATCGCGATCGCTTTCCAAAAAATCAAAAACTTGGCGACACGTCCAACACCATTACAACTAGAAGCAATGACACAGCACTGGCGACCGTGGCGAGCAGTTGCGGCAAGACTTCTATGGCACTATTACCTAAGTAATCCCAAATAATTGCTCCTTCTCCCTCGGCGCACTTGGCGACTTGGCGGTTCGTATAATAAATATAAACTAAATGGCAGAAAACCAATTAAGCCTAACACCAGAAAAGTCTGATAAAACTTTAAACATCCTGCCGATAATCATAGTAATAATTGCATTATTAGCTTTATCTTCAACAGCAATATTGATTAAAATTGCTCTTAGAGAAATGAGCGCTACTGCTACATTATTTAATCGTTTATGGATAGCGACTATTATCTTTGGATTATGGAGTGGAATTAACCAAGCGCGGACTCAAATTAAAGATGATCAACCTGTATTACCACAGCAGCCTTATCCAATCAAAGAGATAGCGTTTTTAATAGCAGTGGGTCTAGTTCATGTATTAGGTCGATTATCTTGGACTTGGGCGCTAACCCAGACTGGTGCTGCTAATGCTAATGCGTTAGGTAGTCTTAATCCCCTATTTACTACATTAGGAGGATGGCTATTCTTTAATCAGATTTTTGGGCGCAAATTTATCATCGGTCTGATATTAGCCATAATTGGCGCGATCGCAGTTGGATTTGAAGATTTATTACGCTCTAATAATAATTTTACAGGTGATGCTGTTGCCCTGATATCGTCGATATTTTATGCAGCAAACTTTTTATTAATTGAGCAAATCCGCAATAAGTTTTCAATTATTACTATCCTTCTCTGGCGCTGTGTCATTGCAACTTCATTGATGATTCCATTAGTGCTAATCTTTGAAAAACAACCTTTGCCAGTTACTTTGTCAGGGTGGTTAGTAGTATTTGCACTAGCTGGTATTTGCGAAGCCTTGGGTCATGGGCTAATTGTATATAGCCTGAAAACTTTTTCTTCAGGATTCATCTCTTTACTTTTGTTACTTAATCCAGTAATTGTTGCGATTCTTGCTTGGATACTTTTTTCGGAAAATTTGAGTGTTTTTAACTTGCTAGGGTTGGCATTAATTTTAGGGGGTATATATCTAGCAATTTCTAACCAAGGATCTATCAAATCTAGCGTTAATCCCCCCATACAATCTCTACAAGAAAGTGAATCTTAATAAGTTCGTAGTAAGAACTTTAGTTTTGATTTTATAAGAGGATGTTTTAAAAGTCCTCTTATCGGTAGTAAAACCTTTTAGATCCCCCTAAATCCCCCTTTTTTAAGCTATCCATTACCCGGATCTTTCTCAACAAAACATAAAAATACTTAAAGAAAGGCGAAAAGGTTGATAGATATAGTTTTGAG
>NZ_JBALEQ010000084.1:0-3236 GCF_036917775.1 Nostoc sp. | reverse complement strand
GCATTCGAGTCATCCTGATTTGGAATTGATTCATCTGGTATTGTTGGCAAAGGAACCAATTGATTGTTCTCTGTTGGCTTTGGCAACACATCAGTGGGTAAGGGTGTTATTGGAACTTCTTCTAACCGACCAGGTGGTAAGGTCTCAGGATTTGGAGTTTGGGCAATTACCTGCTGATAATTAGATAATACTGCTGCTAAAACAAAGCCGAATGCCACAGGTCGCAGTCTAGAGATAATACTTACAGGCTTGTTTAATAATACTGAACTAATACTAGAGTTTTCAATAATGACTTGTTTCACCAACACCCTTCTCCTTAAATTTACTAAATAAGAATTCAGCAGTCAGGAGGGGAGCCGGATGTCTTCTTGGGTCAAAATTCAGTTGTTTATTTTGACCCAATAAGCACTAGCAAGTCCGCCATCCTCTGAATAGAGAGGTTTAAGACTCACGCTGAATTGGAAGATTTAGTGGTCTTGATTTGACCGAAGTAACGGAAACGTCTCCGGCTTCGCTCCTGAATCTAACTTCTGAATTTTTCTTCAATGATTCTTTCTTGACATTCAGTTCATCCGCGATACTTTGGTGTAACGAGCGATGTACCACTATTTATAATGGCTGTATTTTTTACAGCTATCATCAGCACAAATACTGGTTTTTGTCAATAGTGATCAAGCGAAGAGACAATTTAATTTATGAATTAATACTCTAGGTGATCGCTAAGGCAGATAATTAAACCATCCCCTCAACGCTATTTGCTGATGGCGATCGCAACTCAACCCCAACTCACTTTAGACGAAATTGAGATTCTTTCTCCAGACCAAAAGTTCAAAAAAGTGTTGAGTAAATTATTGCATTGTTCGCGCAATGGTACTGAATTCGGCTGGTTAATCAACCCGGAAGATGAAAGTGTGCTGGGGGTGTTTCCTGGACAGAGGGTGGAATTATACGAAGGTGCAGATAAATAATTACCTATCCTAGAGGGTATGGAGTTGGAACTGACTGTAGAACAAATTTTTGGCTGGTTGACTTTGACCTAAAAAAGCGAACGCATTTCCTAAAGAAAGTTGGAAAGGATTGTATCTGTAGGTTTATTGTAGAAACTGAACGGTATAGCGAAACTCGTATGTACCACAAAAAATTTTATGCCGTACTTTTATGGGAAATCAACTAGGATTTGTTCTGAAACTGCTTTTACTGTCGGCTTTGTTATCAGTATTAATTAAATACGTGGGGCCAAGTCTATCAATTCCGGCGACAGGAACCAACGCGCTAATTATAGTATTGTTGCCGATTGTGATTATAGCGATCGCGCTACTGTGGCGATTTCAAGCACAAAAACAAAATTAACTCAAACGATCTACGCACAAGTGACTAAAATCAGCTAACCTAGCTGAATTACAACAAAATTGCATCTCGCCAACCGTTGGGAGTTAGCCTGTGAACCTCGGTCAATGGATCGGCTTAATCGCCATAGTTCTTTCTTTATACATCCTGTGGCAAATCCGGGAAGTGCTTTTGCTTATGTTTGCCGCAGTTGTGTTAGCCACAACCTTGAATCGGCTAGCAAAACGCTTTCAACGCTTTGGGATGAAGCGTGGATTCGCCGTTCTCCTGGCAGTAGCGATCTTTTTCGCAGGTATTGTGGGTTTTTTCTGGCTTATTGTCCCACCATTTGCACAGCAGTTTCAAGAACTAACTTATCAGGTTCCTAAAGGGTTTGGGCGCTTTAATAGTTGGCTTGATGCCCTGAGAACTCGTATTCCTGACCAGTTAGTTCCTTATATCCCAGATATCAATAGTCTCATCCAACAAGTACAGCCCTTCGCCAATCGATTACTAGGAAACTCCTTTGCTTTTGTATCTGGCTCTTTAGAAGTCGTCCTCAAGATTTTGCTAGTGTTGGTTTTAACAGGAATGATGTTAGCCGACCCAATAGCTTACCGCAAAGTATTTGTCCGGCTTTTCCCTTCATTTTATCGGCGACGGGTAGATGGTATTTTAGATAAATGTGAAGTCTCTTTGGAGGGATGGATTACAGGCGCTTTCATTGCCATCTTTGTAGTAGGGCTGATGAGTCTCATTGGCTTATCAATTTTACATGTCAAGGCAGCACTAGCTTTAGCGGTTTTAGCCGGATTTTTTAACTTAATTCCCAACCTGGGCCCAACAATGAGTGTAATCCCAGCAATGGCGATCGCCTTCTTAGATGAACCTTGGAAAGCGATCGCTGTCTTGATTCTCTACTTTATCATTCAACAGGTTGAGAGTAATTTCATCACACCCATTGTGATGGCACAGCAAGTTTCGTTGCTACCTGCCATAACCTTAATTGCCCAACTATTTTTCGTAACTTTCTTTGGCTTTTTAGGATTATTTCTAGCACTACCCCTGACTGTTGTGGCTAAGATTTGGTTGCAAGAAGTGTTAATCAAAGATGTTTTAGATGAATGGGGAAATAATCAGAAAAAAGAGACTGAGTTGGTGATGGTTTCTAAATCTCCTGAAGTAGAGGACTATTGGACAGCAGATAGTCCTGATGTTAATCGGGAGCAACGGATTGATGATGATATTTTACAAAAAGAAGATTAATCGATTTTGCATTTTGGATAAAGGCAAGTAGCTAGGCAAAAACCTTTCCCAAATTGAACATTCCAGACATCGTAGTCCCATTAATTTTTGTGTTAATGTTCTATGCGGATTAATTGCCTATTGTCACCAACCTAAGAAACCTAGCCTTCAACTTGAGTGGCTTTTACCTTCAGATGTTTAACCCGAACTCAGGTTACTTAGTTCAATATAAATTTTAGTCTAGGCGATACCTTCGGTGAGCTTCGCTAACGCACTTTTCAGTTTTATCACGATACGCTTTGCACAAAACTAGCTTATTCTGGATTTGGGGGGATGCGATCGCGCAAATATGCTAAATTTTCACGCACAGTAACAGTATTAGGATGATTCACCCCTAACCGTCGCTCAAAAATATCTAATGCTTGGATGAAAAGGAGTTCGGCTTCGCTGTATCTGCCTTGGGAGTCGTAGAGATACGCTAGGTTGTTGAGACTTTGTGCGATATCTGGATGTTCTTCACCCAGCAGCTTGCGCCAGAGTGCCAAAGCTTGGATGTAAAGGGGTTCGGCATCGCTGTATCTGCCTTGGGAGTAGTAGAGTGCCGCTAGGTTGTTGAGACTTTGTGCGACATCTGGATGTTCTTCACCCAGCAGCTTGCGCCTGAG
>NZ_JBALEQ010000082.1:0-64256 GCF_036917775.1 Nostoc sp. | reverse complement strand
TCTATTTTTGGTAAATACAAACATTTTTCTTCTAGATGTCCTTTCAAACAGATAGGTCAGATGATTCTAAATATTTCTTTATGTACTATGAATTTTACTAGTCTGATGGTTAAGGAGGCATTAGAAAATGTTCGCTATCTTGACCTTAAGGCTTGGTCATCTCAAGTTTTTGGTCAGTCCACGCTCTCAAAAAGAAAAACTGTATTTTCGGACTCAATTGACAACACAATAATTGCATGAAGTTTTTTAGCAATTTCCCTACAAAGTCAACATCCTAGGCTGGGGGATATTTCTAACTGACTTTCAGCTTAATCGCTTGTTTGTCCTCTGGGTTTTTCGTATGACATCGCTTAACCATTAGAATATTTTTTTCTGAATATGGAAATTTTATGTAAATTTAACCACATCATCCTGACGAAAGTTTACAATATAATTACTGAAACTAATCTAGTTACAACCAACAGGCTTTGGTTTGACCCATGACTGATAACAAACAAATTGTCTGCCAACTCACTCAACAAAAACCAAAACGTGTTTTGGTTGTAGCTCCAAGTAAACTCACTATCCATCATCGTCACAGACAATCCTTTCAGGTACTACCCACATTAAGCGATTACATTTTCAAAGTCATCGTTAAATTGTCTATTGTCAGCACTATGTTGTTTGGCATCAGTGCATTGGGCTATTGGGGATTAGAAATTGTTGAAGCTAACACAATCCCGACGATAGAAGATAGATACGATTGGCGAACCCAAAAGCATATTTGTTTTGGTTGGATGCTGTTTACTTTTTCTAGCTTTCTTGGGAGCGCTTCTTTTGGTAACGAGTCTCACTAATCAGATTCAAGAGAGTTGTGGGATAGGTTCATAAAATCTTGTTACGTAAGCGAGCGGTAATTGAGTCAGTAAATGACCATCTCAAAAATATATGTCAAATAGAACACTCACGACATCGTAGCCCATTCAACTTTTTGGTTAACTTGGTAGCTGGTTTAGTTGCCTATACCTATTTGCCCAAAAAACCATCGATCGATATTTACCCAAAAGACTTACCTGCACTGCCTCCTGCTATTTTTTAGTTCCGTCGAACTCACGTTTAGTTAAGACCAAAAAACTAAATCTCCACTTGGCATTTGTCCAATAAAAGAGCTAATTGTAATACGTTCGCCAATACCTGGTAAGACTTCATGAAAATTACGGCTATTGAAGATAAGCAAATCTCCTATGAGTGGAATATTATGCTTTACTTCTGAGTTAACTACTAAGGAAGAGTCGTAGCCATACGAACCAGAAATTTTATATTTTTCATCTTCAGGTTGCCACTGGCGGTTGTATACTTTGCAAATACCGCCTTGCCTTGGTGCTTTAATATATACATTCCAGACTAGCTGTGAGGTAATGTTTCCTATTTTCCAATCTGGGGCATCTAACCCTGCAAAGTCTATGTGTAACAAAGCAATATTAATCTGACGTATTAATCCTGCAAAATAATCTCCATAGACTTCATTTTCGTAAGCAATCTGTACTTTGCTTGAAACATTCTGACACAAAATTGTTGCTAAACGTTTAAGTGGATCAAAAGCTAAAGAAGTTACTTGCTTATAAGTCTCACTAGTTTTTCTAACTGCATCAAAATACCCCGATTTATCTCTATTTCTATATTCAAATTGTGTAATTCCAATCCTACCTATTGGTGGTTCTACATTCCTATAGAAATCAAACCCAACTTTTTCAATTGCTAGAGATAGTTTGTTACATTCTGAAACTGACGCAAAGTTAGAGATCCGGATTGATGGAATCTCATTTTTCAGCAATGCTTGAAAGTTATCAGAGTTCATTTCGCAGTCATTTAAGGTTTCCCACTGCATTGTCTTCAGCATGGTAATTTCTCCTTAATATCTAGTAAATTAAATTTTTGTAGGAATCATAAATGATAGAGATTTGATAAGGCTTCTTTACTGATAAGTTATTTTGTCAGATAAATTTTGAATTAAGGTGTCATAAAGTTTGGCGTTAATAGCAGTCCAAATAAGATTGAAAAGAGTAATCTTCAATTTGTAATTATCTTTTAAAGAAAAAAATAATTTATTTAACTGTTTGGCAAAATTTATTTATCTTGAAGATTTATGAGTAGTAAACATTAAACACTCACCCATTTCAATACGTTGGGGTCTTTGTCATATCGATAGGTAAAACCATTTCTAGTAGTAATAGATTCACCTTTGCTAGCTTTACTTCTAATAGTCTTAATGGCATAGTATGTTAATGCGCTCATTTCTTTATGAGAAAGTCCTTCAGTTGTCGCTTTTTGAGCCAAAATAGCTAATTTATTTTGAGGGTCATTATTAGCATTTCTTTGAGTATTTTCTGGAGAATTAGGGACAATATTGTTTCGATTTCGGTAATCTTGGACAGTTAGAAGTTGCCAGCTAGAGTCATGTGAGAGTTCCAAAACCCATTGATGATAGTCAAATAAGCTTTCTCTATGCCCAACACTAATAAATGTTGTTTTTGTTTCTTTTAACTGTTGATATAAACTTCCTTCATTTTTTAAATCCAATGCACTTGTTGCTTCATCTAATATGGTGAATCTTGGATGAGTTATTAACAGGCGTGCAAAAGCTAGGCGCTGCTGTTCTCCTAGCGATAATATATTTTCCCAGGAAACTTCAGTATCCAAGCCTTCAACTCGACTGAGCAAGTTTTGCAGGTTTACTTGTTGCAAAACTTCTCCCAGTTGTGCGTCAGTCATCTGACGATTAGTTTTGGGGTAGAGTAACTGTTCGCGCAAAGTTCCCAAAATGATATAAGGGCGTTGGGGTAAGAATAAAACTTCTTCTAGAGGAGGTCGCACTAGGCGACCAGTTCCCGCATTCCACAAACCCGCGATCGCTCTTAGCAGTGAACTTTTACCTCGACCACTAGGCCCGACAATTAATAAACCTTCTCCTGGCTGAACAGATAGTGACAAGTTTTCAACAATTACCTGCTCATAATCGGGAGTTTGTAAAGTAACATTCTCAAAAGCCAGATGATTTTCTTCTATTGTTTTAATGGTGCTTAGATTCTCTGGCTCTATAGTCACTGCTTCTAACGTATCTGAAAATTCAGATAAACGCTTAACGTAACTAGAAAACCGCCCAGAAGTCCCAAATTCAGCTATTAATACTTCTAAACCCCCAGCAAATTGATAGCTCGCTACAGTAGCTTGTCCAAGTTGCCCGAAATCAATATCACCTTGAATATATAGAGGTGCAAGTACTAAGAGTAATCCAAGCTCGATAGCAGCCCGATATCCTCTATTAAAAATATCCTGATTTCTCTCCCAATTAATCTTTTGCTGAATATTTTTTATAAGTATCAGAAATCGTCGCTGAATAATGTTAAGTTCTTGTTTTTCGCCTTGATAAAAAGCTATCGACTCAGCGTGATTGCGAACATGAGTGAGAGAATAACTATAATCAGCTTTAGATTCAATTTCTACTTGATTAATTTTAATTAATTCTTGATTTAAGTAACCAGCAATTAAATTACCTATAACTGTATAGATTATTAAACCAATAGCTATCTCGTGAGAAAGCGACCAGACAATTACTAAGTAAATTATCATCTCTAGTAGTTTTTCTAGGAAAGTAGTAGAAAAACTGAGAGCGCTACTAGTAATTGGTTCAATTTCTTGAGCTAAACGTTGATCTGGGTTATCAATCTCTGTTTGAAAGTTAACTTTATAATAAGCTCGATTTTTTAAATATTTATCTAAAATATGATTTTCAAGCCATTTGTACCAATCAAGAGAAATTTGTTTTCTTATAAACTTAGTAAATCCTAGTAAAAGTGTTATTAAAACAAGACCAACAGCATATATTGATATAGTATGAGTGAATTTAGAATAATCTTTATCTTGAATAATAAAATCGATTAGATAGCGATAAATAAAAGTATTAAAAGCAGTTATACTCACAAATAAGACTATTAAAAATATTAGGAAAACAAGCATTAACCATGTACGAATTACATCAGAGAATGCTCTTTGTCCTGGCTTTGTTGGATACCAGTAAGGCCCGGCGATCGCTTTGACATCTTCCCAGAATTGAATAAACTCTGAAAAAGCATTTTTTGAAGGTTGAGTTGGAAAAATTTGGGTTGACATTTGCTGTAATTAAACTAAAATCTTTTATCAAGCGTAGTACTTTTTAAGGTTGAATAATTAGTAATAATTACTACTAATAAATTCCATTCACAACTAATTTTTAAAACATATTGCCTAGTTGTTGAGTGCGGCTTAAAGCAGTAAGTACCGCATTAGAAATCACAGTTCGCATACCACCTTTTTCTAGCTCGTAAAGACCAGCAGCAGTAACTCCCCCAGGACTCGTTACCTTGTTGCGTAAGACTGCTGGATGTTCGTGAGTCTGCAACATCAGTTCGACACTGCCACCAATCGTATGCAATGTTAGTTCTTCGGCTTGTATGCGAGTTAAACCCATTTGTACCCCAGCATCAATCATTGCTTCGATGTACAGAAAGATAAATCCAGTTCCCGCGCTACTTAACGCCGTTGCCATATCAAGGTAATGCTCATTTTGGGTAGGAAATTCTTTACCTAATGCTTGTAATATGACTTGTGTCTGCGATCGCTGTTTTTCGGTCACACTTGATGATGCACTCCATACCGTAGTTCCATGACCAACTTGTACCGCAATATTGGGCATGGTACGAACAACAGCAGGATGCTCCAACCCTTGGCATAGAGAGGTAATACCTACTCCACCGATAATACTAATTATTAAAGCATCAGGTGAAATTTTACCCTTAAGCACAGCCATAACAGAAGATAACACCTGTGGCTTTACCGCCAATACCACAATAGATGTGTCTTGCACAGCTTCTATGTTAGAGGTTGTAGTACGTACACCATATTCCCTTTCTAAATGAAGGCATCGTGTAGAAAGCGGATCGCTAACAATAATTAGTTCCGGTTTTTCAACAATTTTTGTTGATAACAATCTACTAATTATCATCTCACCCATCGTTCCACCGCCGATAAAGGCAATTTTTAAATCTTCCAGCATATCTTCTTCCTAAGTTATTTAATATATTTTTAGCTTTAAGATCAATTAGGCTGAATTACAGCTTTTAATACAGAGCCTTGCTCTACATCTGCTAGGGCTTGATTAATTTCTTCTAACTTGTATGAACAGCTAATTATGCTTTCCCAAGCAATATTTTTTCTAGAATTACTATGGCGTTTTAATAATTCAATCATCCTATAAAAATGGCTAAAATCAATTCCCCAAGTTCCCCGGATATCTATATGTTTTAAATTAATTTCTAAGTGGGGATTGATGAGAATATCTCCAGTGTTGGTGTAATGTCCAACAATTACATAGCGACCGCCATTTCTCGTTATATTCAAGCCTTCTTTGACAGCAATGGGAACGCCTGTGGCTTCAATAGTCACATCAGCACCATGTCCGTTTGTCAATTCCAAAACTCGCTCAATATGTTGTCGTGGCTCATCAGCTGTAATGACAAGAGCTTCATCGACACCGAAGGATTTAGCAACTGCTAATCGGCTCTCAAATTTATCAATCACAATTACTTTACCCGCACCTGAAAGCAAAGCCAGAATTGCTGCACTCAAACCCACAGGGCCGCAACCTTGTACCACGACAACATCACCAATTTGAATCTGCGCTCTATCTATAGCGTGGAGTGCAGTTGGTAAAGCACATCCGCCAGCAATAAATTGCTTTGGTGAGACTTCCTCGGGTAGAGTAAGAACCTTTACCCCTGGTTTAAGGTAAATCAGTTGCGACCAACCACCCAATAATCCCTCGTTGGCTGAGTAGGTGACACCATACACCTTGCGTTGGGGACAGCGAGTGGATGCTTTGGCTACTAGACAATACCAGCAGTTGTAACAGGTTTCGTGGACATCTAAAAAAGTGGCGATCGCTCCAGGCTGAATTAATTTACCATTGACATCTCTAACCTGTCCCCCTGTTTCCACCACACGACCGACTGAAAAGTGACCGGGGATAATTGGGTAGGGAACTCCTTCTAAATGTCCGCGGAGTAGATGTACATCAGTTCCACAAACTTCAGAATATAAGGTTTCAATAACAATTCCACCTTTTTCTAAAACCGGGTCTGGTAATTGTTGCACTGTCACTGGCTTATTAGGTGCAGTCATTACAGCTGCTAAAGGCATGAATCATTACCTCTTTTTTCAAAATTACTGTTGATGTAGAGACGTTGTATGCAACGTCTCTACAGAGTTTTGGTTTAAGACCAAAAAATAATTTCACCGTTAGGAAGTAAGCCAATCATGGAAGTGAAACCTACACGTTGTCCATTCATTGGCTCGACATAGTGAAAGTTGCTGGTATTGAAAAGCAAGACATCGCCCACATAAGGTTGAAAAGCGATCGCCTCTTGATCGGCAATGACTGTATCACTGTATCCATAGGAATCTAGCTTATATTGCTCATCTTCTGGTGTCCAACGGCGATCGTAAATACAGGTTTTACCGTGATTGTTATCAGACAATTTCAAGTACAAAGTCCAGGAAAGTTGAGTGGTAATTGTGCAAACTTCCCATCCAGATTGCTCCAATGCAGCAAAATCAATATGTACTTGCGTACCATTTTCAATTTTTCTGATCAATCCTGCATAATAGCTACCGTATTCTGGTTCCGAAGCAATTCGCACCTTCGCGCCACACTCGCGGAATTTCTCCATGATCCGCTCTAATGGATTGAAGGAAGCTGCAAAAATAGAGTCTCTTAATTTAGATGCTCTTTCTACTTCTTGAAAATAATTTGCTTTACTAACGCTGTTGTATTCAAATACTGTGATGCCAACTTTTTCAATTTTAGGAATGACATCTTCATAAGCGTTAAAGACGAGGGATTGAGATTGAGCATATAACTTTTCACATTCTTCGGGTGTGGCAAAGTCTTTAAGCCGAATCAGAGGAATGCGGTGTTCAATCAGCTTTCTTAAAGATTCTGCTGTTAAGGGATACTCTTGGTTTTTTTCCCATCCAGTCGATTTAATTTGGTTAGATGCAGCAGTCATAATACGGTTCCTTACGTTTAAATAAATTTCAAAAGTATTTGAGTTTATTTGCACTGTTTATTCGATAAACTCTCTTTGGGAATTTTCTTTTGGTTACCCTTATTAGGTAATAGTAATATCATGCGATCGCTCTTTCATTTTTTCAAATTTGAGTACAAGTTTAAAAACTCTTGCACTTAAATATTTTTCTTCGCTTGTTCGATACAATCTCTCAAGCGATCGGCTAAAACTTGAACGTGAGGTGGAATCATCATCGTAATATGGTTGCCAGGGACAAACTGAACATTCACTGGTTCGCTAGACAAGGTGTTCCATCCCCAAGCGACATCATGAAAAATCCCTGGCTCAGATTCATTGACAGGCTCTTTTATATTAGACACGCTAGCTCGTAACAGAGCCAGTGGAACCGGATGCACTTGTTGTGGTACATACTCAAAGAAGGCTTTGACATCAACTTTGAAAGCGTGCATTAACTGCTTTAAAGATGTAGTATCTGCATCAAGAGGCAAAATTTCAAGCATTTTCAAGTATTCTAAAACATATTTAAGTTGCTCATCGAGGTCTGATAGTGGAAATTCATCAGTATACATATCCACGTCTTTTGCATACATAGTTTTCATGGTGTCAGCAATCTTAATCAGCCATGTAGCATCGTCCCATTCCATCTGCGGTTCCTGAGCATTTGGCGCTGTGGTATCAAGAATAGCAACTAAAGCGATCGCCTGACCCTGACGCAGCAACTGCTGTGCCATTTCATACGCAACTCTACCGCCAGAGGAATGTCCTGCCAAAAAATATGGCCCTTGTGGCTGCACAGCCTGTAATGCTTGAATATATTCACTAGCCATGTCCTCAACAGGTGCTATTTCTCTACCTAAATGATTTGCTTGGAAACTATAAAATGGTTGGTCACAACCGAGACAACGGGATAAGTTATACAAGTAAAAAGCATGACTACCAGAACCGGGTAGACAAAACAAAGGTGGGTTTGAACCTTGTGGCTGAAGTGCTACCAGAGGAGACCAGCTAAAGACACCAGCATCTTTTTGCAGCACCTCTGCCAACTCTTCAATCGTTGGATGTTGGTATACGGTGACTAAGGGGATATCTTTACTAAACTGCTGCTTAATCTGAGCTATCAAGTAGGGAACTAAAAGGGAATGACCACCCAAGTCAAAAAAGTTATCTTTTACTCCCAGATTCTCAAGCTTGAGGATTTTTGACCAAATATGGGTCAGTTGCAGTTCTATGGTATTTCGGGGTTGAACAAATGTGTCTAAGTTATTGATGTTAGAAGGTGCTTTTAATGCGCGGCGGTCTACTTTGCCGTTAGGAGTAAGTGGCATTTCCTCCAATATCACAAAAGCATTTGGCACCATGTAATCAGGTAGCTTTGCTTTTAAGAAGTTGCGTAATTCATAGATTTTAGGTTTGCAGTGCTGATGCGGAAGTACATAGGCAACTAAGCGTTTATTACCAGGAGTATCTTCACGCACAATGACACAACATGATTTGATATCGTCATATTGACCTAGTACAGCTTCAACTTCGCCCAACTCAATGCGGAAACCCCGAATTTTAACTTGATTGTCAATACGTCCTAATGATTCAAGCTTCCCGTCAGGTAAATAACGTGCTAAGTCCCCAGTTTTATAGAGGCGAGAATTAGGGTTACTGCTAAAGGGGTTAGAGATGAATTTCTCTTGTGTTAATTCAGGACGGTTCAAGTAGCCTTGGGCTAAAAGCACACCTGCAATGTACACTTCTCCTGTGACACCAATTGGTACAGGCTGTAAATATTTATCTAGGATATAAGTTTGCGTATTAGAAATCGGTCGTCCAATGGAAGGTAGTAGCGGCCAAGTTTGGACTGAATCAGGCAAGGTATAACTGGTGGCTAAATGGCTTTCAGATGGCCCATACTGATTGTGCAATGTACAATCAGTTAGTTTACCCAACCACTCATAAATCGCTGGGGTAATTCGCAACTGATCCCCAGAAGTAATGATTTCTCGCAAATGAGTATTGACTAATTCATTACTGATAGCGAATTCCGCAAGTTGCTGTAAGCCGACAACAGGGAGAAACATTCTCTGAATTTGTTTCTCTTGCAGAAAACCTAACAATGCTAAAGCATCACGGCGTAATTCTTCTGTGATGAGGAACAATGTACCGCCAGAACACCAGGTAGTAAAGATTTCCTGGAACGAAACATCAAAGCTAACCGAAGCAAATTGCAGGGTTTTTGCGTCACGAGAAATTTTCAGGTTATCCCGATGCCACAAAATATGATTGCAAAGGGCAAGCTGACTTATGGCTATACCCTTTGGTTTGCCTGTGGAACCGGAAGTGTAAATTATATAAACTAAGTTATTTGGTTGTACGCCAGAAATTATGTTGTCCTGGCTGCACTGAGAAATTAATTCAGCGTCAGTATCTAAGCAAACAAGTTTTGCTTGATTTAGGGGCAGCCTGTCAATCAGTCGCTGTTGAGTCAGTAAAACTTTAACTTGAGTATCTTCTAAAATAAAACTCAAGCGATCGCTCGGATACTCACTGTCAATTGGTACATAAGCAGCACCCGCTTTGAGAATTCCCAACAGTCCGATGACCATTTCTAAAGAACGCTCGACACACAGTCCAACCAAAGTATCTGGTTTTACACCCACAGACTGTAAGTAGTGTGCCAACTGATTAGCGCGGTAGTTTAATTGGTTGTAAGTCAGTTGTTGATTTTGAAACTCTACCGCTACTGCATCGGGTGTCAGTTCCACCTGTTCCTCAAATAACTGATGGATGGATTTATGTAGGGGATAATCTACAAAAGTATCATTCCACTCCACTAACAATTGCTGTTGCTCAACTTGTGTTAACAAGGGCAGTTGAGAAATTCTTTGTTCTGGATTAGCAGTAATACCTTCAAGTAATCTGACAAAATGACTTGTCATTCGCTCTATGGTAGAGACATCAAACAAGTCTGTATTGTACTCCCACAACCCTACTAACCCAGTGTCAGTATTCTGCACAATCAAGGTTAAATCAAACCTGGAGGTTTTACCTTTCATTGAGAATGGACTGACACTTAGCCCACTCAGTTCTAATCCAGATGTGGGGGCATTCTGGAGGACGAACATGACTTGAAACAGTGGTGAATAACTCAGATCCCGTTCTGGCTGCAATGCTTCTACCAGCATTTCAAAAGGTAAATGCTGATGAGAGTATGCCTGCATTGCCATGTCACGAACGCGACTCAGCAATTCGTTAAAGGTGGGATTGCCTGCTAAGTCAGTCCGCATGACTAGGGTATTGACAAAGAAGCCAATTAACCCTTCTATCTCGGAGCGATCGCGGCTAGCAATTGGAGTCCCTACCAATATGTCTTCTGTACCCGTGTAGCGGTAAAGTAGGGTATCAAATGCCGCCAACAACGTCATAAACAGAGTACAACCTTGCTCTTGGCTAAGTTTTGCCAGCTTACTAGTTAGTTCACCAGAAAGTACAAACTCTTGATGTGTCCCATTGTAAGTTTGCCGAGCAGGTCTGGGTCGGTCTGTGGGTAGGGATAATAAAGCTGGTGCATCTTTGAGTTGTTGTTCCCAGTAAGAGAGTTGGCTTTGTAGTACATCTCCTTGCAACCACTTTCTTTGCCAAATTGCGAAATCTGCGTACTGAATTGGCAGTTGTGCTAAAGGTGACGACTGACCTATGGAATAAGTGTTGTAAAGTGTTCCTAATTCAGAGATAAATACACCTGCTGACCAGCCATCAGAGACAATGTGGTGCATACACACTAATAAGATGTGTTCTGTCTGGGACAAGACTACTAATGTGGCTCTGACTAATGCTCCCTTTGCCAAGTCAAACGGTTGAATCGCTTGTTGCTGTGCTAATCGCTGTGTAGCGATTTCTTGTTCGCTAGTTGATAAATGCTTTAAGTCAACAACTGATAATGTCCAATTTGTTTGTGTTTGAATGACTTGAGTTGGTCTTCCATCAACTGTAATGAAATTAGTGCGTAAAGCTTCGTGGCGTTGAATAATTTCACTTAAGCTTTGTTCTAAGGCGGCAACTTGCACAGTCCCTAACAAACGCAACCCGATGGGTATGTTGTAAAAGGAACTGTTTGGCTCTAATTGGTCTAAGAACCATAAACGCTGTTGTGCATAAGACAGTGGTAAGTCTGCATTCTCTGCTCTTTTTAATATCGGTGGTGCAGACACTTCTAGGTTTTCTTGCTGTAACTGACCAATTACTTGGGCTAATTCGGCTACTGTGGTAGCAGTAAATAACTCACGCAATGGTAGTTCTACTATGAAAATGTTGCGGATACGCGAAACTAGTTGAGTTGCAAGTAGCGAGTGTCCGCCAATTTCAAAGAAGTTATCGTGAATGCCTACAAGCTCTACTTTCAGTACTTGCGCCCAAATTTGCGTCAACAGTTCTTCAACTGGAGTGCGTGGGGCAGCATATTTTTTTGTGATTTCGCTTTGTAAATCTGGTGCAGGCAAAGCACGACGATCTACTTTGCCGCTAGGAGTGAGCGGTAGAGACTCCAATATTACAAATGCTTGGGGCATCATGTACTCTGGCAGTTTTGCTTTTAGAAACTGACGCAGTTGGTTGATTGTAGGGGGAGAGTCCGGATGCGGCACTACGTAGGCAACTAAGCGTTTATCACCAGGGTTATCTTCGCGGACGGTAACTACAGCTGCTTGCAAATCACTTAGTTGACTCAGTACTGATTCAATTTCGCCCAACTCAATGCGGAAACCACGTATTTTTACTTGATTATCAATTCGTCCCAGATATTCTATTGAGCCATCGGGTAGATAGCGTGCTAAGTCCCCTGTTTTGTAGAGGCGCTCGGAAGAGGCAGAGGGGAAAGACTGCTCCCCTGCTCCCCTGCTTCCACCGAAGGGGTTGGGGATAAACTTCTCTTGTGTTAACTGGGGACGGTTGAGGTAGCCTAATGCTAATCCCACACCGCCAATGTGCAATTCTCCTGGCACACCAACGGGAACAGGTTGTAAGTGCTTATCTAAAATGTATGCCCTCTTGTTAGGCAGAGGAAAACCAATAGGAATTTTTTGCAGATTTGTGTCTGTGTTACAATGTGCAGGAATTTCAAATAAGGTTGCTGTGATAGTTGCTTCTGTAGGGCCATAGGCATTGAGCAGACGAACGCAAGACATAGGGCTTTGTTGCCAAAGGGCAACATCTGAGGGCAACATTACGTCTCCCCCAACAATCACAAGCCTTAATTGGGTGTTTGCATCTAATATTTGGGTTTTGGCCCACTCTTGAGCTAGTTGTTGCCAATAGGCTGTTGGGAGATTAACAACAGTGAGTCCCAAATCTGAAATTATTTTTTGGAAGTTTGTCAGAGTCCATACATCTGCACCTCTGAGTACTAAGGTAGCGCCAACTATTAGGGTAGGAAATATTTGTTCTAATGAGGCATCGAAGTTGATCGAAGCAAACTGGAGTACACGATCGCTCTTTTCAAGTTTGTAAGCTTGTTGAATAATACAGCAGTGGTTGGCGATCGCTTCGTGTGAAATCATGACTCCTTTGGGTTTGCCTGTAGAACCAGAAGTGTAAATCACATAAGCCAAATAACTCGCTTGTATCTCAGTAATTGGATTAGCGACAGACAAATCACCAAAACAAACCCAGTCAGTATCTAAACAAACAACTTGCACCTCAGTCTGAGGTAGTCTATCAAGCGATCGCTGTTGAGTCAACAATACCTGAAGTTGAGTATCTTCTAACATGAAGCTTAAACGCTCTTGGGGATACTCAGGATCTAGCGGTACGTAAGCTCCACCCGCCTTGAGAATACCCAACATTCCGACAACCATATCTAGCGAGCGTTCTACACACAACCCAACCAGTACTCCTGATTTTACCCCAAGGGTTTGCAGATAATGAGCGAGTTGATTGGCTTTGGCATTTAACTCGCTATATGTCAGCTGTCGATCCTCAAATATCACCGCCGTTGCATTCGGTGTCCGCGCTACTTGTTCCTCAAATAACTGGGGAATAAATTTACCTTTGGGATACTCTAATGCTGCCTGGTTCCCTTCCACCAAAAGTTGATGGCGCTCCTCTAAAGAAATCAGAGAGTTTAACTCATAACGCGCTTGTGGCTCGTTCGCCATTTCCGCCAGAACTCTCAGATAATAATCACTGATTCGGTTGATTTGTTCGGAGCATAATTCACCCGGATCGTAGTTCAAACTCAGTCCTATGTGGGATGAGTTGGGACTGACGCTGAATTGAGCAACCAGAGGAAAGTTTGTTTTTTCAAAGAACTTTCCACCTAGCAACTGCAAATTATCGAGTTCCAGCACTTGTTCGTAGATATGGAAATGGGTGAAATTAAACGCTGTCTCAAATAAAGGCTCACCACCCAAACGCTGCTGAATTTCTGCCAAAGGATAACGACGGTGTGGCAAAATTTCTCGTTCTGCGGCAAATACTTTCTGCACTAGGTCTATCCAAGTACCTCCAGCTAATTGCAGGCGGAATGGCAATGTATTGAGGAATAACCCCAAGACTCGCTCACCATCATTTTGCTCAGGTCGTCCGTTAGCTACCACACCCGTTACTACATCCTCTTCACCACTGAGGAAATTTAACACTCGTAAATGGGCAGCCAACAGTACACTCTTAAGCGGAACTTCTGCGGACTGAGCCAGTTGTTTTAAGCCTGCAAAAATCTCAGGCGATAAAGTTACCTCTTCTAGACCTATTTCTTGAGCATCAGTGTTTTTTGACTTAGAAGGCCAGCGATACAACTTGGTGAAAGTGCTGTCTTGTAATTTTTCACTCCAGTATTGTTGAGTCTGTGATGAGGTAAGTGCTTGTTGCTCTAAAGCTATAAAGTCTCTGTAAGTAATGCTTAATGGTAGCGATACATAATCGATTCCTTTGCCTAAAAGCGATAAGTAACGCTTAAACAACTCACTCATCATTGAAGCCAGACTCCACCCATCGAAAATGGCATGGTGAAAGCTCAAACTGAGATTAAATGTCTCGTGGGTGCGACGATGGACAAAGAAACGCACTAAGGGAGGACGAGTCCAATCAAAATGTAGTTTCTTTTGGGTTTCAAACCAAGCAGCCAAGGCAACTTCATACTCGGTATCATTTAAATGACACCAATCTTCCACCTGCAAAGGAACTTCGACTTGCTGATGAACCAGTTGCAACGGAATGCTGAACTTAGTTAGCTCAAATGAAGTCCGCAGTACAGCATGATGATTGACTAAATCTTGAACAGCAACCTGTAAAAGTTGAACATCAAGCGGGGTTTTGAGATGTAAACTGAAAATGTCGTGATAGACTGCACTATCTTGGTTGTACTCGCTGTGGTAAATCATTCCCATTTGCAGCATTGCCAGAGGATAGGCATCTTCTATACCTGAAGGTACTTGCTGTTTGTCTACCTCAGAAATCAGGCTGAATGGTTGAGTTAATTTTGATGTTCCAGTGTCATTATCCTGTGTTCTCAGTTCTTGGACTAGCTCGTGAATTGTTTGATGTTGAAATAACTGTTGTACAGAAAAAATCAAACCTTGTTCTTTAGCTTGAGCCAGGACTTGAATACTACGAATAGAATCGCCACCCAAAGCAAAGTAGTTATCATTAATACCTACTTGCTCAACACCAAGAACATTCGCCCAAATAGCAGCTAATATTTTTTCTTCGGGAGTACTAGGCGCGACAAAAACATCTTCTAATTCTGGTCTGCTGCTATCGGGTGCTGGCAAAGCGCGACGGTCTACCTTACCATTTGCTGTTAATGGTAAAGCTTCTAACTGTACAAAAGCACTTGGGACCATGTAGCTGGGCAGTTGACTGACAAGGTAGTGACGTAGTTGTGCAGTTGTCAGAGTTACTTCGGTCTTCGACACCACGTAAGCAACTAAACGTTTGTCGCCTGGTTCATCCTCCCGTACCACCACGACACTTTCCCACACCTGTGGGTGTTGTGCCAGTAGTGCTTCAATTTCTCCTAACTCAATACGGAAACCACGAATTTTTACTTGATTGTCGATGCGTCCTAAATACTCTAGCTCGCCATTGGGTAAATAACGCGCCAAGTCCCCTGTTTTGTAGAGTCTGGCTTGGGGGTTATCACTAAAAGGATGAGAGATAAATCTTTGTGCTGTCAGTTCGCTGCGATTGAGATAACCACGTGCCACACCAGCGCCACCAACGTACATTTCACCTGGCACACCAATGGGCATCGGTTGTAAATATTCATCCAACACGTACACCTGTAAGTCAGGGATGGGACGACCAATGACACTGGCGCTGTGATTTAAATCAGCTTTGCTCAGGGGGCGGTAGGTGACGTGTACGGTGGTTTCTGTAATTCCGTACATATTCACTAATTGGGGTTTGGTGTCTCCATGTCGCTCAAACCAAGGCTGTAAGCTCTTTATTTCTAATGCTTCCCCACCGAAAATTACTAGGCGTAAGTTTAAGTCAGAGGCAGGGGGAAATGGTATTCCCTGTTCTGCTTGAATTAATTGGCGGAAGGCGGAAGGTGTTTGGTTAAGAACTGTAACTTTTTCTTGACACAATAAATTGTAGAAAGATTCGGGTGTACGCGTCACTAAATATGGCACTACTACCAGTCGTCCGCCGTACAGCAGTGCGCCCCAGATTTCCCATACGGAAAAGTCAAAGGCTATTGAGTGGAACATTGTCCACACATCATCACCATTGAACTGATACCAAGAGTCTGTAGCTGCAAATAGACGAACTACATTTGAATGGTTAATTAATGTACCTTTCGGTTGACCTGTAGAACCGGAGGTGTAGATGACATAAGCTAAATTGTTAATTGTAGAGCTATTAATAAGATTATCTTTACTTTGTGACGAGATATCTTGCCAGTCTTTATCTAAGCAGACTACACGCGCCTCGTGTTCTGGCAGGTTAGCGAGTAATTTCTCTTGAGTCAACAGTACTGATACCTGCGAATCGTTGAGCATATATGCCAAACGTTCAGTCGGATAGTCTGGGTCTAGTGGCAGGTATGCCCCACCAGCTTTAAGAATACCAAGTAATCCCACTAACATAGAGAGCGATCGCTCTACGCACAACCCAACCAGCACATCTGCTCCCACTCCCAAGGACTTCAGGTAATGCGCCAAAGAGTTAGCACGACAGTTCAACTGTCTATAGGTGAGTTGTTCATTTGCATACACAACTGCCACTGCATCAGGTGTACGCTCTACTTGTTCTTCAAACAACTCATGGATGCACTTATGCTGAAGATAATTTGCCTGAGTATCATTCCATTCTAGTAATAATTGCTGTTGCTCCCCTGATGTGAGTAAAGGCAATTGGGAAATCTTTTCTTCTGGGTTAGCAACAATACCCTCTAGCAACGTGACAAAATGCCCAGCCATCCGCTCAATTGTGCTGGCATCAAATAAATCGGTGCTATATTCCCACCAGCCCACCAATCCAGTGGGGGTGTTAGTCATAGATAAAGTTAAATCAAATTTGGCAGTTACGCTTTCTGTTCTCAATTGAGTAACAGTTAACCCAGTCAGTTCTACTCCAGACATGGGCGCATTTTGAAGCACAAACATTACCTGGAACAGAGGTGTATGGCTGAGATTGCGTTCTGGTTGCAATGCTTCAACTAGCATTTCAAAAGGCAAGTCCTGATGAGCGTAGGCATCCATTGCCATTTCACGGACACGACTCAGTAATTCATTAAAACTGGGGTTGTCTGCCAAGTTAGTACGCATGACTAAGGTATTGACAAAAAAGCCAATTAAACCTTCAAGCTCCAAGCGATCGCGGTTCGCAATGGGAGAACCAACCAAAATATCTGATTGTCCTGAGTGACGGTAGAGTAAAGTATCATAAGCTGATAACAGCGTCATGAAGAGAGTACAACCTTGCTCCTGGCTCAGTTTTGTCAACTTTTGAGTTAACTGGGGTGAAAGGACAAACTCTTGATGTGCGCCGTTGAATGTCTGCACAGCAGGTCTGGGTCGGTCTGTACGTAGCGGCAACAAAGTTGGTGCATCTTTTAGTTGTTGCTGCCAGTAATTTAGTTGAGTTTGCAGTACATCCCCTTGCAACCACTGTTGCTGCCAAATAGCGAAATCTGCATACTGAATCGGCAGTGGCACTAACGATGGAGTCTCACCTTGAGAGTAGGCATTGTACAGGGAAACTAGTTCCGAGACAAACACACCTGTTGACCAGCCATCAGAGACAATGTGGTGCATACATATACTTAATACGTGTTCCGTCTCGGACAGCACTACTAATGTCACCCTGACTAATGGTTCGCTTGTTAGGTCAAAAGGTTGAATAGCTTCTTGTTGCGCTAATTGCTGTGTGGCGATTTCTTGTTCGGTTGTGTGTAAATGCTGCCAGTCAATTACCGACATCCTCCAATTCATTTCTGGATGAATAATTGGAGAAGATTTTCCAGCAATTGTGATGAAGTTGGTGCGTAAGGCTTCGTGGCGTGCAATGATTTTATGCAGACTTTGTTCTAGGGCAACTCGATCGAGAGTTCTTACTAGACGCAAAGCTAGGGGTATGTTGTATAAAGCATTGTTCGGCTGTAACTGGTCTAAAAACCACAAACGCTTTTGAGCATAAGACAGTGTTAAATCGGAATTTTCGGGTCTTGGTAAGATTGGTGGTGCAGACAGTTCTGCTTTTTGTTGCTGCAATTGCTCAAGCGATCGCGCTAATTGGGCTACTGTGGCTGTAGCAAACAACTCACGCAATGGTAATTCTACTTTGAAAATGTTGCGGATGCGTGAAACTAGTTGCGTTGCGAGTAACGAATGTCCCCCAAGTTCAAAGAAATTATCATATATCCCTACTTGTTCTACTTTCAGCACCTGCGCCCAAAGGGATGCCAGCATTTCTTCAATTGGGTTACGTGGGGCAATATATTTATCTGCATTAGTGCTGAGTAAATCGGGTGCGGGCAATGCTCGACGGTCTACTTTGCCGCTAGGACTTATTGGCAAAGATTCCAGCATGACAAAAGCATTGGGAACCATGTACTCTGGCAGTTTTGCTTTCAGGAATTGCCGCAGTTCGCTAATTTTCTGTGTACCGTCTTGTTGTGCTACTACATAGGCAACTAAGCGTTTGTCACCCCTGTTATCTTCGCGGACAATAACACAACAGGACTCTACATGACTATGTTGACTCAGTACTGCTTCAATCTCGCCTAACTCAATCCTTAATCCCCGTACTTTTACTTGATTATCAATTCGCCCCAAGTATTTAATATTGCCATCTGGCAAGTATCTTGCTAAATCTCCAGTTTTGTATAAAAGTGCTGTTAGCGGATAGCTAAGGTTCAGCCCGTGCTGAGTGCTGTTAGCGGTAGCGGGGCGTTTAGCCCGTGCTGAGTTCTCCCCCTGCTCCCTGCTCCCTGCTCCCCTGCCTTTTCCGAAGGGGTTTGGGATAAATTTCTCTTGTGTCAACTCAGTACGGTTGAGGTAGCCTTTGGCAACGCCAACACCCCCAATGTGCAATTCACCAGGCACACCCACTGGTACAGGTTGGAGATGGGAATCAAGAATGTAAATTTGCGCGTTATGAGCAAAAAGACGACCAATTGGGATAGTTTCTTTGGTTTGGTTGATTAATTTATTTGCTTCTAGCTTGTAGGCAGTTAAACAAACGGTGGTTTCGGTAGGGCCATACAGGTTCCAAGCATCAGCACCTTTATTTGCTAACTCCAAAGCTAGTTTTCGGGGTAGAGCTTCACCACCACACAGGATTTTCAATTTCCGATTACCCTGCCAACCCGCCGCTAAAAGCAGATTCCATGTAGCTGGTGTGGCGTGCATGATTGTCGCCTTAGAAACCAGCTTTTGTAACTGCTTGCCGTCTAAGGCTATTTCACGAGTAGCTAATACCACTTGCCCACCTGCAATTAAAGGGAAGTACAATTCCAGTACTGCCATGTCAAAAGAGATTGTTGTGATGGCTAAGAAAATCTCTTTGTCTGAAAGTCCAACACACAGGCGCATAGAATCTAAGAAGTTGGTCACAGATTTATGGCAGATTTGCACCCCTTTGGGTTTTCCTGTAGACCCAGAAGTGTAGATGACATAAGCCAGATTTTCAGATGTAGCTTTAGTGATAGGATTTGTTTGTGGTTGATGAGAAATTACTGCCCAGTCAGTATCTAAACATACTACTTGCGCTTGATGCTTGGGAAGTTTTGCTACCAATTCTGCCTGAGTTAGTAACACCGAAATTTGAGCATCTTCTAACATCAAAGCTATACGCTCAGGTGGCAATGCCGGATCTAAAGGAACATAAGCTCCACCTGCTTTGAAAATTGCTAACAATCCCACGAGCATATCTAAGGAACGCTCAAGACAAATTCCTACCAGTACCTCTTTCTCCACACCCAAAGACTGAAGGTAGTGTGCTAACTGGTTAACGCGACAGTTTAATTGGGAGTAAGTTAGTTGTTGGCTTTCGCTGTGCGTGTCTACAAACTCTACTGCTACTGCATCTGGGGTACGTGCTACCTGCTCCTCAAATAAGGAATGAACACACTTGTCTTGGATATCACCTGCCTGAGCGTTGTTCCATTCCACTAATAACTGCTGTTGCTCAACTTCCGTCAGCAAGGGCAATTGGGAAATCCTCTGTTCTGGGTTAGCAACAATACCTTCCAGTAATGTTTGGAAATAGCCACTCATCCGCTCTATACTGCTGGGATCAAACAAATCTGTGTTGTATTGCCACACACCTATTAGCCCAGTGGAAGTATTCTGCATCGATAAACTCAAGTCAAACTTGGAATTTGTTCTTTCTGTCTCGAATGGACTGACAGTTAACCCACTAAGCTCTATTTCAGACATGGGTTCATTTTCCAAGGCAAATATTACCTGACACAGTGGCGTATGGCTGAGGTCGCGCTGTGGTTGCAATGCTTTGACTAACTCTTCAAAGGGCAAGTCTGCACGGTCGTAAGCTTGCAGTGTCACTTGCCGCACTCGACCCAGCAATTCCTGAAAGCTGGGGTTGCCTGATAAATTGGTACGTAGTACTAAAGTGTTGATAAAAAAGCCAATTAAGCCTTCAAGTTCCAAGCGATCGCGTCCAGCAATGGGCGTACCAACTACAATATCATCGAAGCCTGTGTAGCGATAAAGCAAAGTTGCATAAGCTGCGAATAGCGTCATGAACAGGGTAGTTCCCTGTTGTCTGCTGAAATTAGCGATCGCCTGACTCAGTTCAAGTGAAAATTCTATATGATGGACTGCGCCCCGGAAACTTTGAATTGCTGGTCTAGGTCTGTCTGTAGGTAATTCTAGTAAAGTGGGAGCGTCTTTAAGTTCTTGTTTCCAATAATCAAGCTGCGTTTGGAGTACTTCTGCTTGCAAATATTTTCGTTGCCAAATCGCAAAGTCGGCATACTGAATTGGTAGCTCTGGTAGCTCTGGGGATAAATTATTGCACAGAGCTGAGTAAATGCTTGCTAACTCGCGCATCAATACACCCATTGACCACCCATCGTAGACAATGTGGTGTATTGTTAGTAGTAAAACGTGTTCTACCTCTTTGAGCTTAACCACAGCAACTCGGATTAAAGGAGAATGAGCAAGGTCAAAGGGTTGAGTAGCTTCTGCGGTGACTAACTGTTGACAAGCGATTTTTCTTTCAGTTTCGGATAATTTTGTGAGGTCTACTACTGGCACACTTAAGGTTAAGCTATCAGCAATGACCTGTACTGGCTGTTCGTTGATAGTGCGGAAATTAGTACGTAAAATTTCGTGGCGAGCAATAATTTTGTTGAGACTTTGCCTTAGTGCCACGATGTTTAATTGACCGTGAAGTTTTATAGCTGCTTGTTCGTTGTAGAAGGGATTATCTGGTTCTAACTGGTCTAATAACCAGAGTCGTTCTTGGGCAAATGACAGAGGTAAGTTTTCAGGGCGATCGTCTTTAATTAAGGGGAAATCTGTATCATGAGCCGCATTTTTCTCGTGCAGCAATAAGATAAGTTCCGCTTTATTTTTAGCTAATAAGTCACGAGTTTCTAGCGTCAATACTCCCTTTGGAGCATTAGCACGCAATTGCTCACCTTCAACCCACAACTTCACACCCTGTTTAGTAAGATCAACGACCAATTGTTCGATATTCACAGAAACATTACTCCCCGTCAGCTAATTCGTAATTCGTAATTTAAAATTAATTGTTATTCAAATTGCTATTTCTTCTCTATCAATCTCAACTAAGTTGATATCTGGCTCTAATTGTTTTTCTAGCTTTGCTGCTATTTCAACTATTGTAGTAGATTCAAACAAATTTGCTACAGATAATTTAATAGAAAAAGTGTTTCTTAATCTAGACAGAACTTGAACAGCTATTAAAGAATCTCCTCCTAATTCAAAAAAGTTATCATGAATTCCTACCTGTTTAATTCCTAATAATTCTTGCCAAATATCGGCAATTTTTTGCTCAATTTCATTCCGGGGAGCTATATATAAATTTGACAAATTAGGTCTGGAGTGAAGTGCAGATAGGTTTTCTTGGTGAAAAACATCCGGCTTTCTTTGTAATGAAATCTCTGATTTTTGTTCAGTATTCTTTTGCCCAGATTTGGTGCTAAATGCGGCTGATGCAGAAGCTTGAGCCATAATAATCTGATGCTCAAGCGCTTCAGTTTCAGGAAAAGCGGCAACTTGAACAAAGTCTTGAGCGCGTAGTGCTTCAAACCACTGCTCTAAAATGATAAAAGGCTGACCTGGATTGCGTCTTTTATCATCTAAAGGTTTCAACAGCAGACCCCAACTAATATCAAAATCTATTTTCGGCTGAGTTATTTCCCATACTAAAAGGAAGCCGCCAGGAGCTAATAAAGACCGTACATTCTGGAGGATTTGATCTAAGTTTTTAGTTGCGTGTAACACATTAGAGGCTATTATTACATCAAAGCTATACTTTTCAAACCCTTGCTGGGTTGGCGACTTATCTATGTCTAGTAATTGATATTCAACAAATGGATAATCCTGAAACTTTTGTTTGGCTTGAGTGAGAAAGCCGCTACCAATATCAGTAAAAGTATAGTTGGTTTGTTGGGGTGGCAACACAGGTAATAATGCTTGTGTAGTTACACCAGTACCCGCACCAATTTCTAGAACTCTCAGATGAACCGATGATGGCAATGACTTAACTACCTGTTCTAAGCTTGAGCGCAAGATAGAGTTGTAGTAAGTAATTAAAGAAGATTCAGAATATGAACCGTTGTTTTCTTTTTGGTAAACCTGTTCATTGAAAATTTCTAGTGGTTCTTGTTCGCCAACAACAATACCAGCTAAATTTTCACCACAGCATTGCACTAAATCTAAATCTACTAAAGATGAACCAGCAAATCTCGTTCTAACTTGTTCTAAATATTCATGAATATAATCTTGAGAACATGGCACTAGCCGAGTAAATAGCCCCTCATGTTGCTGGAGTTGATTTTGCTCAACTAATATTTGCAACCATCGAGATAACAATTGCTGATAGCGGGGAGAAATATTGTATTTATCCAATAAATTCTCTAAAGAATACTGTTCTTCTGGATTGCTAAAAGCGCCTAATTGCTGAAATGCAGAGTTGATATAGGCTGTACATAAACGATCCAACCATTGTCTGTTCTCTTGATATGTTAACTCGTCGAGTTCTGCATTTCTAGTGTTTGCTTGCTTTTGACCTGCTTGTAAGAGCGATGTCCACAATTGCGATGTTGTGGGTAAAGTTTGTAACTGTCCCCAAGCCGCTTTTTGTGGAGGGTCAATCCAATAACGTTGGCGTTCAAAGGGATAAGTAGGTAAGGGAAGACGATAATACTCATCCTGCCTATAAAATCCAAACCAATCTATCTTGACTCCAGCTAGCCAGAGTTGACCTAATGTGTTGAATAAAACATGACTATCAGATTGCTTTTCTTGAGGATGGCGTACCGAAGTCAACACTGTTTGTGCAGCTGTTTTGTCTGGATGCCTTTTGGTTAATGTAGTTAATGTATGTCCTGGCCCTACTTCTAGTAAAACTTGCTCTGGTGTTGCTAATAATTTCTCCATACCAGAGGCAAACAGCACTGTAGAACGCAGATGTTGAGCGTAGTAGTCAGGATTTGTAGTTTGGGTAGCTGTAATCCAAGTACCAGTTAGGTTGGAGATATAAGGAAGTTTTGGGGGATTTAAAGTAACTTTTTTAACTTGCTCTGCAAATGCCTCTAAGATTGGTTCCATCATCTGTGAATGGAACGCATGGGAAGTATGCAGACGACGAGATTCAATTCCTTGAGCAGCAAGCTGATTTTGTAGTGAATCTATTGCTGCGATGGAACCGGAAACTACACACTGTGAAGGTTGATTAATTGCAGCAACAGAGAGTTCTGACCCTAACAGAGATTTTACTTTGTCTGCGGACAAGGGAATTGAAAGCATTGCACCTGTGGGCAGTTGTTGCATCATCTGTCCACGTGCTGCTACCAGAGATAAGGCATCTTCTAAAGAGAAAACTTCTGCGAGAGTTGCGGCTACATACTCGCCTATACTATGACCGATCGCAGCTTGTGGTTCCACTCCCCAAGACTGCCATAATTTAGCTAGGGCGTATTCAATTACAAAAATAGCAGGTTGGGCAACGGCAGTTTGTTGAATTTGTTTTGATACCTCATCAATATTTGATTCGCTGGGATAAAGAATATGACGTAAATCTAGCCCTAGTAGAGGTTCAAGAATTTCTGAGCAATAATCAACTTGTTCTTTAAATAGTGTCTCAGTTTCGTAAATTTCCCGTGCCATATTAACATACTGAGAACCTTGACCGGGAAACATAAAGACAACAGACCGTTCTGTAATCTCTGTATAATTGGTAAAAACTTGTTTTGCTTCTAAAATACCAAGAGCTTCAACAGCATCTTCTAAGTCTTGACAAATTAACATTCGTCGGTAATTAAAACCCCGGCGACCACTATTGAGGGTATAAGCTACATCGCCTAAATTAAGCTCAGGATGCTCTTTTAAATGGGTGACTAAATTAGCTGTCGCCTTTTCAAGCGCACTCGCAGTTTTAGCCGACAGACACAACAAGTGATAATTTCTCCCCTGCTCCCTGCTCCCTGCCCCCTGCCCAAAAACAGGTGCTTCTTCTAAAATGACATGAGCATTAGTACCCCCCATACCAAAGGAACTAACCCCAGCACGGCGAGGAATGTTATCAGTTTTCCATTCAGTCAGAGATGTATTAACGTAAAAAGGACTGTTGGCAAAATCAATTTTGGGATTAGGTGTCTCGAAGTGCAAACTCGGAGGCAGCATTTTATGTTGCAGTGCTAATACAGTCTTAATCAAACCTGCGACACCTGCTGCTGTATCCAAATGTCCTAAGTTGGTTTTTAGCGAACCAATAGCGCAGAAACCTTTTTTATCGGTAGTTTGATTAAAAGCTTGAGTTAAAGCGGCAATTTCAATCGGGTCGCCTAAAGGTGTGGCTGTGCCATGAGCTTCGATGTAGGAAATTGTTTCGGCATCTACACCAGCTAAAGTTTGAGCTTCGCCAATTACTGCTGCTTGACCACTAATACTAGGAGCAGTGTAGCCGACTTTTATTGCACCATCATTATTGCTTGCCGAGCCTTTAATAATTGCATGAATATGGTCGCGATCGCTTATTGCATCCTTTAATCTTTTCAATACCACAATTCCAGCACCGCTACCACCAACAGTTCCTTGTGCCTTAGCATCAAAAGCGCGGCAGTGTCCATCAGGAGACAGAATCATTCCCTCTTGATACAAATAACCTATTTTTTGGGGAATATTGATAGAAACTCCACCAGCTAAAGCCATATCACATTCACAATTTAAGAGGCTTTGGCAAGCTAAATGAACAGCAACTAAAGAAGTAGAACAAGCAGTTTGCACATTTACTGCTGTGCCAGTCAAATTGAGTTTATATGCAACTCGTGTTGGTAAGAAATCTTTATCGCTGGAAATTGCTAACTGAAAAGGGTCAACTGTTTCTATTAATTGATGATTATTGTAGAGGTTGTTAAGGAAATACCTATTCATCCCCACACCACCATAAACCCCTATTAACCCATTATAGGTATACGGATCGTAACCAGCTTTTTCTATTGCTTCCCACGCTAATTCTAAAAATAGGCGTTGTTGTGGATCTATTAACTCTGCTTCTTTGGCACTATAACCAAAGAAATTTGCATCAAACAATTCAATGTCTGATAAAACAGCATTAGCTTTGACATAATTAGGATGACTCAGCAAATCAACAGAAACACCAGAGTTTATTAATTCTTCATCCGTTAGCCAGGATATAGATTCTACACCGTCTCGCAAATTCTGCCAAAATGATTCAACATCTTTTGCTCCAGGAAATCTACCAGCAACAGCAATTATTGCTATTTCAGAATTATTAAATTCATTATTATTAACTGAATATATAGTCATTTTCTACCTTTTCTTTGAGAAAGATACTGCTGTCTCAGTTGTAATTGTTGATTTCTGAAAGCTTTACTTTCATTTGAAGATTGCGGACGAGAGCTATTTTGTTTTGATGTATCTACTTTTTGAATTTTACTACTTAAATATTGGCTTAAGCTATGTATATTTGGATAATTAAACATCTCAACTATTGACAATTCTAAACCAAATTTCTCTTGCAATTGCTGATTAATTTTTACTAGTAGTAACGAATGACCTCCTAGTTCAAAGAAATTATTGTAAATCCCTACTTTTTCTACTTTTAAAGCTTTTTGCCAAATCTCAGCAATGATTTTTTCTGCTTCTGTATTTGGCATTACATATTCTGATAGTTCCTGTTGTAAATCTGGAGCAGGCAAAGCGCGACGGTCTACTTTCCCGTTAGGTGTCAGAGGTAGGGACTCTAGTATTACAAAAGCAGTTGGCAACATATACCCAGGCAGTTTATCAGCAAGAAACTGGCGCAGTTCCTCTGTTGTGGGTGTTATATCTTTTTGTGGTACGACATAACCAATTAAGCGTTTGTTACCCCCAGTTTGTTCATGAGCAATAACACAACAGTTCTGTATATCACTATGTTGCTCTAGTAATGTTTCAATTTCTGCCAATTCAATGCGGAAGCCCCGAATTTTTACCTGATTATCAATGCGTTCTAAGTATTCAATGTTTCCATCTGGCAAATAACGCGCTAAATCTCCAGTTTTATAGATGCGACCAGAACCGAAGGGGTTTTTGATAAATCTTTCCTGCGTGAGTTCTCTTCGGTTGAGGTAGCCTCTTGCCAACCCTACACCACCGATGTGTAACTCTCCTGGCACGCCTACGGGAACTGGTTGTAGATTTTTGTCTAAGATGTAAACTTGGGTATTAGCGATCGCTCTCCCTATAGTGATTTTCTCATCTTCAGAGGTGCATTTGCTAATCGTGGCACACACAGTAGCTTCCGTTGGCCCGTAGGCATTGAAGAAGTTTCTCCCCACAGACCATTGCTTAACTAATTCCGCAGGACAAGCTTCGCCAGCGATAATGATTGTTTGCAGTGCTGGCAGTTCCTCTGGTGGCATTACCGCTAACGCCGATGGTGGTAGGGTGATATGGGTAATCGCATAATCGCGTAATCGCTCAATCAATCGCTTTCCTGGCAATAGCGAGTCTTTGGTTCCTATATATAGCGTTCCACCTGAGCCAAAAGCCATGATAAATTCCCAAATCGAAGCGTCAAAACTCAATGAGGCAAACTGGAGAACGCGACTATTTGAAGTTAAGCCAAAAGTTTGAATCTGAGCTTGAGCTAAGTTACACAGTCCTTTATGCTCAACCATCACACCTTTAGGTCTACCTGTTGAGCCAGAGGTGTAAATAACATTTGCTAGATGAAAGGCTATTACACCACTGTTTGGATTATCTTGATTGTATTGGGCAATTTCTGACCAAGTTTTATCTAAACAGACAACTTTTGCTTGATTTGGAGGAAGTTTATCAACGAGTCGCTGCTGAGTTAACAGTAATGAAACTTGAGCATCTTCTAACATGAAGCTCAGGCGTTCAGGTGGATATTCTGGGTCAAGTGGCAGATATGCACCACCTGTTTTGAGAATACCCAGTAGTCCCACTACCATTTCTAAAGAACGCTCTACACAAATACCCACTAAAGTATCTGGTTTTACACCCAATGAGCGTAAGGAATGAGCTAAAGAGTTAGCGCGACAATTTAATTGCTGATAAGTCAGTTGTTGATTTACTCTGCGAGAAGCTTCGCTACGCTCGTCTACAAACACCACCGCCACAGCATCTGGTGTACGCTCAACTTGTTGCTCAAATAATTGATGGATACACTGATCTTCAGGGTAGTCCAACCATGTATTATTCCAATCCACCAATAACTGCTGCTGTTCAACTGCTGTCAGCAGTGGCATTTGAGAAATGCGCTCCTCTGGATTAGTTACAATTCCTTCAAGCAACGTTACAAAATGACCAGTCATGCGCTCAATGGTACTAGCATCAAACAAATCAGTGTTGTAGTCCCACACCCCTATTAGTCCAGTGCTTGTACTGAGCGTAGTTGTTGGCGAAGCCTCAGCAGAAGTGCAATTGTTCTGCATGATTAAAGTTAAATCAAACCTTGAAGACGCACCTTCTATTGGTAATGGGCTGACACTTAGCCCGGTTAGTTCTACTTGTGATGTGGGCGCATTCTGGAGGACAAACATTACCTGAAACAGTGGTGTATGGCTGAGATCCCGTTCTGGCTGCAATGCCTCTACCAACATTTCAAAAGGCAAATTCTGATGAGCATACGCACCCAAAGCTACTTCTCTCACGCGACCGAGTAATTCGCTAAAACTAGGATTGCCTGCCAAGTTAGAACGCATGACTAAAGAGTTGACAAAAAAGCCAATTAACCCTTCAATTTCACTGCGATCGCGGTTAGCAATTGGTGTCCCTACCAAAATGTCTTCTGTACCTGTGTAGCGGTAAAGCAGCGTATTGTATGCTGCCAACAGCGTCATAAACAGCGTTACTCCTTGCTCTTGGCTCAGTTGTACCAATCTATTAGTTAACTCAACCGAGAGTTCAAACTGTTGATATGCCCCGTTGTCAGTCTGCAATGCTGGTCTAGGTCGATCTGTAGGTAACGATAAGAAAGTCGGTGCATCTTTTAATTGTTGTTGCCAGTACGAGAGTTGACTTTGTAATACATCTCCTTGGAACCAGCATCGTTGCCAAATTGCAAAATCTGCGTACTGAATCGGGAGTGGTTTTAACGATGGGAGTTGACCTTGAGAATAAGCGTTGTACAACACTGCTAATTCTTGAACAAATACACCCATTGACCAACCATCAAAGACAATGTGATGTATACACACTAATAAAGCGTGTTCTGTCTCGGACAATACGACTAATGTTGCCCTGATTAATGCTTCAGTTGCTAAATTAAAGGGTTGTTGCGCTTGTTGTTGTGCTAATTGCTGCAAAGCAATTTCTTGCTCAGTTGTATATAAATGCTTTAAATCAACAACTGATACAATCCAAGATGTAGATGCTAGTGAGTCGAAAGTTTTTCCTATTTCCTGCCCCCTACTCCCTGCCCCCTGCTCCCTGCTCCCTGCTCCCTGCTCCCTGCTCCCTACTTGCTCCCTAATAATCTGTACTGGTTCTCCATCAACTGTGATGAAGTTAGTGCGTAAAGCTTCATGGCGATGAATGATTTCATACAAACTTTGTTCTAGGGCTGCAACTTTAAGAGTGCCAACTAGACGTAAAGCTATGGGTATGTTGTAGAAAGCACTGTTCGGATTTAACTTGTCTAAAAACCATAGCCGTGTTTGGGCATAAGACAGTGGTAATTGAGCATCCCTTACCCTTGGCAAGATGGGTGGTACAGACAGTTCTAAATCCTGCTGTTGCAACTGTTGAATAGTTTGGGACAATTCGGCAACCGTAGGCGCAGCAAATAAACTCCGCAATGGTAGTTCTACTTTCAAGCTGTTACGCACACGAGAAACTAATTGCGTTGCTAGTAACGAGTGTCCGCCAAGTTCAAAGAAATTATCATGAATGCCTACAAGCTCTACTTTTAGCACTTGCGCCCAAATCAGTGCCAAGATTTCTTCAATTGGGTTACGTGGAGCAACATATTTATCTGATAATTGGCTGTGTAAATCAGGTGCGGGTAATGCCCGGCGGTCTAATTTTCCGTTGGGGGTAATCGGTAGAGCATCTAAGATAATTATTGCACTTGGCACCATGTAGTCTGGTAACTTCTCCTTGAGGAAGCTACGCACAACGCTTACAGAGAGTGTACTTCGACTTACCTCGGCTTTGCTCGGCACGAGTCCCTCAGTACAAGTCTGCTCTGGCTGCGGTACTATGTAAGCGACTAGGCGTTTATCACCTGGGATATCTTCACGAACAATTGCACAAGATGCTCGTACATCATCCAGTTGTCCCAATACTGCTTCAACTTCGCCCAACTCAATGCGGAAGCCGCGAATTTTAACTTGATTGTCAATACGTCCTAAAGATTCGAGCTTACCGTCCGGTAAATAACGTGCTAAGTCCCCTGTTTTATATAAAAGTGCTGTTAGCGGTAGCGGGGCGTTCAGCCCGTGCTGAGTGCTGTTAGCGGTAGCGGGGCGTTTAGCCCGTGCTGAGTTCTCCCCCTGCTCCCTGCTCCCTGCTCCCCTGCCTTTTCCGAAGGGGTTGGGAATAAATTTCTCTTGTGTTAACTGGGGTCGGTTCAAGTAGCCTTGGGCTAAAAGTACACCAGCAATGTATACTTCTCCTGTTACACCCACGGGTACAGGTTGTAAATATTTATCTAAGATGTAAATTTGCGTGTTGGAAATCGGTCGTCCAATGGGAGGTAGTAGCGGCCAAGTTTCTACTGAATTGGGTAAAGTAAAACTGGTGGCTAAATGGCTTTCAGATGGCCCATACTGATTGTGCAATGTACAATCATTGAGTTTACCTAACCACTCATAAATCGCCCCAGTAATTCGTAACTGATCCCCAGAAGTAATGATTTCTCGCAAATGAGTATTCACTAATTCATTACTAATAGCAAATTCCGCTAATTGCTGTAAGCCCACAACCGGGAGAAACATTCTTTGAATTGCTTTTTCTTGGAGAAAACTTAACAAGTTTGAGGTATCGTGGCGTAATTCCTCAGTTATTAAGAACAATGTACCGCCAGAACACCAGGTAGTGAAGATTTCTTGGAAGGAGACATCAAAGCTAATCGATGCAAATTGTAGGGTTTTTGCTCCACGAGAAATTTTCAGATTGTCCCGATGCCACAAGATATGATTACAAAGGGCAAGCTGACTCATTGCTATGCCTTTTGGTTTGCCTGTAGAACCAGAGGTATAAATTATATAAACTAAGTTATTAGGTTGTACGCCGGAAATTAGGTTGTCTGTGCTGCACTGGGAAATTAATTCAGCGTCAGTATCTAAGCAAACCTTGTACTGAGCGCAGCCGAAGTGAAGTTTTGCTTGATTTGGGGGCAATCTATCAATAACTCGCTGTTGAGTCAGTAAAACTTCAACTTGAGTATCTTCTAAAATAAAACTCAAGCGATCGCTCGGATACTCTGGGTCAATTGGAACATAAGCTCCACCCGCTTTGAGAATCCCCAGTAATCCTATGACCATCTCTAAAGAACGCTCGACACACAACCCAACTAGGACATCGGCTCCCACGCCCAAAGACCGCAAGTAGTGCGCCAACTGGTTAGCACGGTAGTTTAATTGCTTGTAAGTAAGCTGTTGATTTTCATACTCCACTGCTACTGCATCTGGTGTCAGTTCGACCTGTTCCTCAAATAATTGATGGATGCACTTATGAAGTGGATAATCAACTTCTGTATCGTTCCACTCGACAAGTAACTGTTGTTGTTCCAGTTGTGTTAGCAGTGGCAATTGAGAAATTCGCTGTTCTGGGGTAGTAATAATACCTTCAAGCAATGTCACAAAATGACCAGTCATTCGCTCAATAGTACTAGCATCGAACAAGTCAGTGTTGTACTCCCACACTCCTATCAGTCCAGTAGGACTGTTTTGCATGATTAAGGTTAAATCAAACCTTGAATTTGCACCTTTCATTGGGAATGAACTGACACTTAGCCCACTCAGTTCTATTCCAGATATGGGTGCATTCTGAAGGACAAACATTACTTGGAACAGTGGTGTATAGCTAAGATCCCTTTCTGGCTGCAATGCTTCCACCAGCATTTCAAAAGGTAAATGCTGATGAGCATACGCGGACAATGCTACTTCTCGAACATGAGTCAGCAATTCGCTAAAAGTGGGATTACCAGCCAAGTTAGTACGCATGACTAAAGTGTTGACAAAAAAGCCAATTAACCCTTCTATCTCAGAGCGATCGCGATTAGCAATTGGCGAACCCACCAATATATCTTCTTGCCCTGTGTAGCGATAAAGTAGAGTATCAAAGGCTGCCAACAGTGTCATAAAGAGGGTACAACCTTGTTGCTGACTCAGTTGTGTTAGTTCACCAGTGAGCTTCTGTGAAAGTGCAAACTCTTGATATGCCCCGTTGTCAGTCTGTACAGCTGGCCTTGGTCTGTCTGTAGGCAGCGATAATAAAGCTGGTGCATCGGCGAGTTGCTGTTGCCAGTAACTTAGTTGACTTTGGAGTACATCCCTTTGCAACCACTGTCTTTGCCATAAGGCAAAATCTGCGTACTGAATTGGCAGTGGTGTTAATGGTGATGGCTGACCTATTGAATAAGCATTGTATAGTGCCGCTAGTTCTTGAATAAACACACCCATTGACCAGCCATCAGAGACAATATGGTGCATACACACCAATAAAACGTGTTCTGTCTCGGACAGCACTACTAATGTGACTCTGACTAATGCGCCCTTTACTAGGTCAAACGGTTGTATAGCTTGTTGTTTAGCTAATTGCTGTGTGACTATTTCTTGTTCGGTTAAGGGTAAATCCTTCAAGTCAACAATTGAGACTGTCCAATTCGTCTGTTGTTGAATTATTTGAGTTGGTTTTCCATCAACTGCGATGAAGTTGGTATGTAAGGCTTCGTGGCGATGAATAATTTCAACTAAGCTTTGTTGTAAGGCAGTTTGATTAATTTTTCCTACTAGACGCAAAGCTGTAGGTATGTTGTAGAAGGCGCTGTTCGGGTTTAACTGGTCTAAAAACCACAAACGCTGTTGAGCATAAGACAATGGTAAGTCTGCATTCTCCGCCCTCTTGAATATGGGTGGTGCAGACAGTTCTAAGTCTTGGTGTTGCAATTGCCCAATCACTTGTGCCAACTGTGCAACTGTCGCTGTAGCAAACAACTCACGCAATGGTAATTCTACTTTGAAAACATTGCGGATGCGTGAAACTAGTTGCGTTGCTAGTAATGAGTGTCCCCCAAGTTCAAAAAAGTTATCATGAATACCCACTTGCTCTACTTTCAACACTTGCGCCCAAATTTGTACCAGTATTTCCTCGGTAGGTGTGCGTGGGGCAACATACAATTCTCGCAGTGTGCTGTCTAATTCTGGTTTTGGTAAGGCACGATGGTCTACTTTCCCGTTGGGAGTTAAAGGTAACGATTCCAGCAGTACCAAAGCACTTGGCATCATGTACTCTGGTAGCTTATCCTTGAGAAACTGACGCACTTCTGCGACTGTAGGAGATTTTTCTACCTGCGGCACTACGTAAGCAACTAAACGTTTATCGCCCGGTTCATCTTCTCGGACAATCACCACACTTTCCCACACCGCCGGATGAGAAGCTAGTAATGCCTCAATTTCGCCCAACTCAATACGGAAACCACGAATCTTGACTTGATTATCGATGCGTCCTAAATACTCTAACTCGCCATTAGGTAAATACCGGGCTTTATCCCCTGTTTTGTATAGTCGCGCTTGAGGGTTATTACTAAAAGGATGAGAGATAAACCGTTGTTGTGTCAATTCGGAACGGTTCAAATAACCACGCGCTACCCCACCACCACCAACATACATCTCGCCAGGAACACCAATTGGTACTGGCTGTTGATGTTCGTCTAGTACATACACCTGCAAATCTGGTATTGGACGACCTATTACACTTGCCGTGCTGTGCAAATCAGCTTTACTCAAAGGGCGATAGGTAACGTGTACGGTAGTTTCTGTAATCCCGTACATATTCACTAATTGGGGCATTTGGTCGCCGTGTCGCTCAAACCAAGGTTGCAAACTGTTGATTTCTAAAGCTTCACCACCGAAGATGACTAAACGTAAGCTTAATGAGGAGGCAGGGGGAAATGTAATTGACTGTTCTGCTTGAATTAACTGGCGGAAGGCTGAAGGTGTTTGATTGAGGACTGTGACTTTTTCTTGACATAATAAATTGTAGAAAGATTTGGGCGATCGCGTCACTAAATAAGGCACTACTATTAGTTTTCCACCATACAGCAATGCACCCCAAATTTCCCACACAGAAAAGTCAAAAGCATAAGAGTGGAACATTGTCCACACATCATCAGAATTGAATTTATACCAAGCATCTGTAGCTGCAAACAGACGAGTTACATTACTGTGATTGACTAAAACACCTTTAGGCTTACCTGTGGAACCAGAAGTGTAGATAACATAAGCCAGGTTATCGGGTGTTGTTGTATTGTCTAGGTTGGAATGGTGATTTTGAGCTATTGTATGCCAGTCTGTATCTAAGCAAACAACACACGCCTGATGTTTGAGCAGAGATTTTACTAATTGCTGTTGGGTTAATAGCACTGAAACTTGAGCATCTTCTAGCATGAAGCTCAAACGCTCAGTGGGATAGTCTGGGTCAAGTGGTAGGTATGCCCCACCTGCTTTGAGAATCCCCAGTAGCCCTATTACCATCTCTAAAGAACGCTCTACACACAAACCGACCAGTAAATCGGCTTTTACTCCCAAAGACTTGAGGTGGTGCGCCAACTGATTAGCGCGAGTATTCAATTGCTGATAAGTCAGTTGTTCATTCTCAAATACAACTGCTACAGCATCAGGGGTGCGTTTAACTTGCTCCTCAAATAACTGATGAATACATTTATCCTGGCGATAATCTGCTTGAGTATTGTTCCATTCCACCAATAATTGATGACGCTCTGGTGGACTCAACAGTGGTAATTCTGCAACTCGCGCAGTGGGATTAGCAACAATTGCTTGGAGTAAAGTTTGAAAATGTTGCGCTATGCGACTAATTGTACTCGCATCAAATAAATCAGTATTATAAGACCAAACGCCCTCCAAACCGCCTGCAACTTCCCAGTAACCCACATCCAGGTCAAATTTGACCATTTCATCAATTGGCAAAGAGATGTTCTCGATGGTTAAACCAGGCAAATCACCAAAAGATAGTGAGGCATCCTGGAGAGCAAACATCACCTGTACCAGAGGGTTACGGCTCAAATCTCGTCCTGGCTGTAACTTTTCTACCAACATCTCAAAAGGTAAATCCTGATGGGTGTATGCTGATAAAGTTGTCTGCCGTACTTGCGTTAAGAAGTCAGTAAAGCTTGGGTTTCCAGAGAGATCGCCCCTTAATGCTAAGGTATTGGCAAAAAAACCCATTAAATTCTTGAGTTGGGGACTGTTGCGGTTGGCGATGGGAGAGCCAACAACAATATCTGATTGACCGCTATAACGAGAAAGTAAGACTAAAAACGCTGCCAGTAGAGTCATGAATAACGTTGCGTCTGACTGCTGGCTCAACTGTTTGAGGCGTTGGGTGAGGTTGCGATCAAGTTGAAAACGCGCAACTCCACCTCGGAAGGTCTGAACTGGGGGTCGTGGTTTATCGGTAGGCAGTTCTAGCACACCAGAGACACCCGCTAACTGTTTTTGCCAGTAAGTCAGTTGGCGTTCTAGAACTTCGCCTGCTAGCCACTGACGTTGCCAAAAGGCAAAGTCAGCGTATTGGATGGGTAATTCGGGTAGTGAATTGGGCAATCCTTGAGAAAAAGCTGTGTATAACTGAGATAACTCACGGTTGAAGATTTCCAAAGACCAGCCATCGTAGATAATGTGGTGCATCTTCAACAGCAGTATATGCTCGCGATCGCTCAGTTGGAGTAAAGTGAATTCTACTAATGGCCCAACAGCCAAATCGAAAGCCTTGGATGCAACTGACTCCACTATTTGCCGAATCTGTGCAGTTTGTTCAAGGGCTGATAAACCTTGCAAATCATAGACTGGTAAAGTGAACTCGGTTGGAGGAGCAATTACTTGGATAGGTTTCCCGTCTACTGCGGGGAAAGTTGTTCTTAAAATCTCATGGCGACGCACAAGTTCGCTCAAACTCTGCTGTAGCGCAACTATATTCAGCGACCCTTCTAGCCGCAAAATCAGCAGCATATTATAAGAGCGACTATCGGGTGAAAGCTCGTGTAGAAACCAGAGACGTTGCTGGGCAAAAGATAGCGGTAGTTCACCGTCCCGTGGCACTGGTTGAATCGACAATTGAGGAGCAGTTTTAACTTGCTTTGCTTGCTGTAAAAACAGCATAATTTCTTTTTTACGCGCAGCTATTTCCTGCCGCAGTGTTGGAGTTAAAACACCTTCAGGTGCATGACAACGCAAGCGATCGCCATCGGCTTCTAGTTCAATATTCAAGCTAGTCAGTTGACGAATGAATTCAACAATGCTGTTAGTCATGCTTAAAACTCCACTACCTCACTGCTAACTTCTTTAACTGATAAATCTTGTGTTATTAAATCTACGATTTCTATGTACGCTGCTATCCCGGCTACTGTGGGAGATTCAAATATCGTCTGTATAGATAAGTTCAACCCAAAGACTGAGTTGATTTCTGACAATACTTGGGTAGCTAGTAGGGAATGACCCCCAAGTTCAAAGAAGTTGTCCTTAACGCCAATGCGTTCAACTCTTAAGACTTCGCTCCAAATTTGCGCGAGTTGGGCTTCTATGGGGGTACGAGGTAAAACAAAGCCAGTAGAAAGATTTCTATTAGCTGTATCAGGTGTTGGCAAAGCGCGGCGATCTACCTTGCCATTGGGTGTTAAAGGCAGGGCATTGAGGAGGACAAAAGCTTGCGGCACCATGTAATCTGGTAGCTTTTGTTGAAGAAATTCGCGTACTAAAGGTACTAGCTTTTGGGCTAACTTACCATGTAGAGGGTTGTTAGTGTAATCAGTCCAGGATTTGGTAGTGACGGCTGAATTATTCCAGAAAGCAATTGCGCGATGTGCTTGGTTGCGGCAGAACACAACATCATAGCAACCATCCTGGCTACTCTCCCAGCAACTGGGGTGAACAGTGTAGCCGAGTTGCTGCCCCAACTGGTAAAACTGCTCTGGATTGATCCCAACTGTTGGCTGTTGTGCTAGTAGTTGACGCAGTTGCTCGACTGTCGCCACGCCTGGGGGATTTTCTAACCATTGACAAATCTCTAGTGCTTGCTGTACTCGTTGATTAGGCACGCGCCTGATTCCCAACAGTTCTGGCTTTTCTTGTTGCAAGTAATTTTGAATTTGGGCGAACGAAAGCTTATCTAGTTGCCAATTTAACCAAGGAGCTACTGTGCCTCGAACATCAGTACCGATATGGAGGGTAACATCATAACGGAATTGCGTTAACTCATTGAGGCTGTTACCGCGCTTGGGCTGAATCTCTACCCAACTAATCTGGGGAAAGCGTGTCTGGAGGGCAATGAAGAAACCCGGATCGATGACTAATTCTTCTTCAATAGCGACACTATAATGTACTTGCTGCTGCCATTGCTCAATCGTTTTGTTTGACTCTGCTTGGAACAACTGGACGGCTGCATGGTATGGTTCCAACAGAGGCAAGCTGCGGACATCCCCGACAAATAGCGTTCCCCGATCGCCAATTGCTGCGATCGCACCTTCAATTACTTGTAACAGATACTCAACGCTGGGGAAATACTGCACGATTGAGTTCAAAACTACAGTGTCAAAGTCTCCTTGAGGAATACCTTCAAAGTTATCTGCCATTTGATGCCGCAGTTGCACATGATTTAAACCCTCAACCGTGCTGCATACTTGCTCAACGTGCTGTATGGCGGCGATGGAATAATCAGTTCCCCAATACTGTTGGCAGTTTTTGGCAATGCGCGATAGCAATAACCCTGTCCCACAACCAATTTCTAATACACGCTGTGGCAAGTTTGCTTGAATGCGGCTCGTTGTATTTTCAACCCACTCCTGCATTTCCCACTCTGGGATTGGTTGCTTGGTGTACGAACTATTCCAACCAGCAATATTAAATGTTACGTCATCTGCGGATGCTTGATTATATAGTTGTTCGTAGAGCGTTAGCCAATCATTCACGTACTCACTCTGCCATTGAGCAACCTGCTGGGGTAAAGTTTGACTATGAAGCGCAGGAACTAAGTAAGCTACCAGACGTTTACTTCGGCTTCTCCTGTCGGAGACGCTGCGCGAATGCTCAGTACAAGTATCACCAGGGGTGTCTTCTCTAACTACTACAACACTCTCTTGGACTAAGGGGTGTTGACTTAAAACGGTTTCAATTTCTCCCAGTTCGATACGGAAACCGCGAATTTTCACCTGATAATCTATACGACCGAGAAATTCAATATTGCCATCACTCAGGTAACGTACTTTATCCCCAGTTTTGTAGAGGCGATCGCCAGTCTTGTAAACTCCTGCCTTCTGCCTCTGGTCGCCGAGCGAAGCCGAGGTGCTGCCTCCTGCCTCATTAAAAGGATTGGGTATAAATTTCTCTTTTGTTAAATCCTTACGGTTAAGGTATTCTTTTGCTAGACCATCTCCCCCAATGTACAGTTCTCCGGGTACACCAATGCCCACTGGCTGAAGTTGGGAATCTAACACATAGATTTGGGTGTTGGAAATTGGTTGTCCGATGGGAATAGTTGTCGCATTTTCACTGACTTCTTCCACCAAGTACCAGGAAGTGAAGGTTGTATTTTCTGTCGGCCCGTAAACGTGCAGTAGTCGCTGCGGCGCACCGTTTTTCAGCACTTCTTTTACCCATTTGGGATCGACTGCTTCGCCACCAAATAAAAGATGCTTTAGCGAACTGAAAGCAGAGGGGACTTCCTGAGCAATTTGATTGAATAAAGCAGTTGTTAAGAATAACACGCTGATGCCTTGCGATCGCAAAAAGGCGGCTAAATTTCTGGGCGAAAGTGACAACTCTTTACTCACTCCTACTAACCGCGCACCGTTGAGTAATGCTCCCCAAATCTCGAAAGTGGCAGCGTCAAAGGCGCAATTTGCCGCCTGTGCAATGACATCTGTTGATTCTATGTTGATGTAGTTTGTGTTCAGCACCAAGCGGTTTACGGCTCGATGAGTTACCGCAACTCCTTTGGGTTGACCAGTTGAACCGGAAGTGTAGATGACATAAGCGAGATCGTCAGATGTGACTTGGGCTGTGGGGCTTTGCTGACTTTCTTGAGCGATCGCTGCTGCATCGGTATCAAAGCAAACAACACACCCTTGATGTTTCGGAATTCCATCAGCTAATTTCTCTGTTGTCAACAGCACCGATAACTGCGTATCTTCTACTATAAAAGTTAAACGCTCTTTAGGATATTCTGTATCCAAAGGCACATACGCTCCACCTGCCTTGAGAATTGCCAATAACCCGACAACCATAGATACAGAACGTTCAATACAAATACCTACTAGCACGCCTGGTTTTACACCTAGTTTTTGCAGATAATGTGCTAATTGATTTGCCTGTATATTCAACTCCCGATAGGTAAGTTGTTGTTCTCCAAACACTACGGCGACTGCATCAGGAGTCCTTTCAACTTGGGCTGTAAATAACTGATGGATACATTGGTTACTGGGATAATTGGTATAGGTGTTGTTCCACTCTATTAACAATTGCTGCTTTTCTTGTGCTGTCAGTAGCGACAATTCATTAACTGGTTGCTCTGGATTGCTGACAATGGCCGCTAATAAATTTTGGAAATGCTGCATCATGCGGGCGATTGTCTGTGCATCAAATAAATCGCTGCTGTAATAGCAAATCCCTTCCAGACCTTTGGGAACTTCAAAGAAGTGAACTTCTATGTCAAACCGCACTCCATTAAGTCCCCAAGGCATATCTTCTACTTTTAAACCAGGCAAATCCCAAGGGTCAACCGGAGCATTTTGCAGGGCAAACATCACTTGCACCAGTGGGTTGCGGTCTAAGTTACGCTCAAGGTGCAATTCTTCGACTAACATCTCGAAGGGCAAATCTTGATTGTCATAAGCGTTTTGAGTAACTTGCCGCACCTGCTCTAATAAAGCTTGAAAGGTCGCTTCTTGAGAAAGATTGAATCTCAGTGCCAGAGTATTGACAAAAAATCCAATTAACCCTTCTGTTTCTTGACGATTGCGATTGGCAATTGGCGAACCGACTACAAGATCCGTTTGTCCAGTGTAGCGAGATAGTAATACAACAAAACCAGCCAGCAGTGTCATAAACAAAGTGCCGCCTGAATCTTGGCTTAACTGTCTCAAAGTAGAAGTCAGTTTGCTATCTATTTGAAATCGCTCTATTCCTCCTCGAAAAGTCTGGATAGCTGGACGGGGGTGGTCTGTAGGTAGTTCTAATACAGATGGCGCTCCTGCTAACTTTTGCTTCCAGTAGGTTAACTGACGCTCTAGTACTTTCTGGGTTAGCCATTGGCGTTGCCATAAGGTAAAGTCAGCATACTGTACTGGTAATTCTGGTAAAGCAACAGAGCTACCTGTAGTAATGGCCCGATAATGGGCAGACACTTCACGGATCAAAACACCTTTTGACCAACCATCAGCAGCAATATGGTGAATGGCAAACAGGATTACATACTCATCCTTCGCAACTTGCCATATCTTCACCCGTAACACAGGATCTTTCGTCAAATCAAATGGTTTGTAGGCTTCTTTGACTGCCTGTTGCTCTACTTGTTGCCAAGGTTCTGCTACATTTTGGAGATCCACCACTGGTAAAGTTATGCTGACATTAGACGCTATTACCTGTAATGGCTTGTTATCCTTAACCTGGAAGCAAGTACGCAAAACTTCATGACGCTGCACAATCTTCTGGAACGCTTCTTTTAAAGCCTGAATGTTGAGATTTCCGACTAAACGCACAGCGAAAGGTATTGTGTAGGCTCCACTTTCACCTTCCAATTGATGCAGAAACCACAGGCGTTCCTGCGCCCAAGACAGAGGGATATCTGCGTTCCTAGTAAAGGGTGCGATCGCTGGAAGTATTAAACCCGAACCAGTTTGAAGTTGAGTTGCGATCGCCTCACTCAAGGAGGCAATTGTTGGCGATCTAAATAAAGACTGTACGGGTAAAGAAGTCTGGAAAGCCAAGTTTATCCGAGACACCACTTGAGTAGCTAGTAGAGAATTTCCTCCCAACTCAAAAAAGTTGTCGTGAATGCCTAATAGTGGAACTGGCATCACGTCTTGCCAACATTGAGCAATTTTGAGTTCTACCTCATTGCGTGGTTCTATCCTTTCCCTAATTTCTTGAGAGTTAATTTCCCTAATGAGCCTAGCGCGATCGATTTCGCCGTTTTCTAGACAAGGTATTTCGGGTACTTTTACTAGATTGCAGGTGCAAGAAGTTCCAAACCTGTCTTGCAATTGTAAATCTGCTAGTTTAAAAACCTCGTTACTATTGGTAGTAAAGTACGCAGTTAACTTCTGTAAATTAAAAGTTGACGACTGCAAACGTTGAATGTTTTGGTTGCTACCATCCAAACCTATCAATAGATGCGTTGGCTGACGTTGTAAGCTGGCAAGCATTGAAGATATTGCTTGGGAAGAAGACATCACACAGTAGCCTTTGGCACGGAGCAGATTTTTCATCTGATATCCTTTTCCTTGACTCATGCCTATGTCATCCCACATACTCCAACTCAAACAATAGCTGGCTAATTTACTATGGGAATTTTGGTAATGAGAAAAGCAGTTAAGGAAACTATTAGCAGCTGCATAAGCCCCAACAGCGATACTTCCAAACAATCCGTATACTGAAGAGAAATTGATAAAAATAGTGTCGTGATTATCTTTCACTAATTGATGCAATACCCAAGCACCCAACACTTTAGAACGCAGTACTGCTGCTAAATTCTCCTGAGTTTCTTCAACTACAAGTTGCTCGTGAAAAGTTCCAGCTAAATGAAGTATTCCATCAAGGTTCTTTCCCCATCGAGATTTAGCTTTTTCAACTATTATCTGCAACTGTTTTAAATCGCAAATATCAACAGCTTCGTAAATTATCTCGCCACCAAGTTGTTCTAATTCCTGATACGCTGCCAAGCGTTTTGCAGTATCGCCTTCCGCCTCATGCCATGTATGTTTTTGCGGTAGAGGATTTCTGCCAACCAGTAGTAATCTAGATTGATAATTTTTCAGCAAATAACGTACAATTTCAATACCTATACCACCAAATCCTCCGGCAATTAAATAAGTTCCTTCTTGCTTGAAAGTAATTGATGATAATGGTTCCTTTGTTAAATCAACTTTTTCTAAACGAGGAACGAAACGCTGCCCATTTCTGTAAGCTACCTCACGTTCTTTTGAGGAAACTTGCATTTCTTGTAAGATATAATTCCCATTTTCTTTAACTCCAGCAAAAGGCAAATCAATGTGCCGACAGTTGAAATCTGTTAGTTCTTGGGAAATGGTTTTTAACAAGCCTAATACTGGTGATTTTTCGTAAGCTACTGGGCTATCTGAGGCAATAGATTGAAGATGAGAAGAAACAAATAATAATTGAACTAGATTATTATCACCCTGAACTTTGGCTAAAGCTTTAACTAGGAACAATAAACTATATATTCCATATTTTTGTGCTTGTTCAATAGCATTCAGGCTTGTGACTTCGCCAATATACTTGTCATAAGTCCATAGGTGAAGAATTTGCCCAATAATAATATTATCTGCTGCTAGAGATTCAAGTAATAGTTGGTAACTTTTAGTTTTATCTGGATTAATTGTATAGCTTGAACGATTAATTTTACGGAAGTCTTCTCCAAGGGAAACAGCAATATATGGCAGATTACGTTCAGACAATATTTGACATAAATATGTCCCCAAGCCGAAAGGATCTAGAAATACTAGAGTGTAATTAATAATATTTAAAGATGAATTAAAAGTAATAGGAGATTTAGTCCGCCATACTTGGCGGTAGAACCAATCAGGAATAGTATTGGCATTAGCCAGTAATATGTCAATTCGTTTAATAATTGATATAAACTCACCTTTATTAAAACGCTGACTCAGTTGAGAGCGTTGGATTTTACCAATGGCGGTTTTAGGAATAATTTCTTTATTTACTGGAATTAAATAATCTGGGTTTACTCCCACCTTGTTGACAACAGCAATACGAATTTCCTTAATGAGAGCTAGTAAACTCGCATCATCAGTCAGAGCAGTATTGAAAAAGATAGCTAGTTTATCGGTATTTATTTCTGGTTGTCTCACTCCGCAAGCTGCTGTGTAAGAAACTTCTACTCCCGGAATTTCTTCAACAGCCGCCTCAATTTCGTGACAGTAATAGTTCAGTCCATTAATGATAATGACATCTTTCTGTCTTCCAGTAATAGTTAAACGCCCTCGATCAAGAAATCCTAAATCTCCAGTATTAAACCAACCATCGCTTGTAAAAGCTTCTTGATTTGCTTGGGAATTTTGATAGTAACCAGAAGTTACAGAAGCACCTTTGACTTGTAGTTGTCCAATTGTTTGTTCTTCAACTACTTGGTTTTGGTCATCGACAATTCGCATAGCAAAACCAGGAATAGGTGCGCCCACTTCCACAAATTTTTGCTTGTCTGTAATTGCATCCAATAAAAAGCTGTCAGAATAGGTAACGCCTGAAGATGTTTCAGACATTCCCCATGCTGGATGTATGGCTGTGGTGGATAAATGAAATGGTTCTAATAACTGCAAAAATCTTCTTGCTGTTTTGGCTGCGATCGCTTCACCTCCATTGATTATGAATCGCATGGAAGATAAATCCCACGTAGAATTCGCCTGAGTTTTTAGCTTTTCTATTTGCTCATTGATCAACCCATAGGCGAAATTAGGTGCCCAGGTAATTGTGGCTCTATAGAAAGAAATCCAATCTAACCACCTTGTTGGTTCTTGCAAAACTAATTGTGTAGGAGCGTGAATTTGCTGGCAACCAAGATAGACACTTTTAATGTGGCACATCACTATTCCCCCAACATGATCTAGGGGAACCCAATGCAACCAGACATCTTCTGGGGTAAAACCGTTCATCGCAGCAATGCCAACACAACAATTAATTAAACTGCCATGACTTTGCATAACAGCTTTGGGTGTTCCCGTACTTCCAGAAGTCAAAAGCAAAATTGCTAAATCCTCTGGCTGGCTGGAATGCCAATTAGAGTCCGGTTTGCATTCCCGTAGATGGTCAATAGACTCAACTTGAAAGCTTTTTAAATTTAAAAGCTTTGATAAACTACAAATCTTAGGAGCTAACGAAGTACTTGTCAGTACAAGCGGTTTCTCTAACATCTGCCAAGTGTTTTGCAGCTTGCTGATAGTACTATTGACTTGCTCGTAAGTTGGGGCAATAGATATTGGTACTGGAACAAATCCACCTAACACACAACCCCAAAAAGCACAGATAAAATCTTGATTATCTTCTAGTTGAAAAATTACTTTATCTTGAGGTTTTAGCCCTAGTTTTCTCAATCCGGCTAAAATTTGTTGGGCATTCTGCCATAATTCTTTATAAGATTGAACTTTTTCGCTGCCATCAGGTTGAATATAAATAATACCTCTAGTCGAACATTCAGCAGCTTGCTTTAGTACTTGTGCTAAAGTTTTAGGAGCATTTTGAGGTAATTGTAAAGGCTCACCATAACTAATAGCTAGTTTTTTTGAAGAGGGCAAGCTACTTTTTTTAATCTGTTGATTAGGTGCGGTTACTTGTAATTCTTGCTGGTTATTTTCAGAGGTGAATAATTGAGTTTCACCCAGTAAATCTTCTAAATGTACAGGAGGAATACTTCTAACTCTTGGTTCGGCAACTACTGTAACACGCTCAATTGCTGATAATGACTGTAATTGCTCTTCTATGTGACGTGTTAGGCCAGAGTCAATAACTTCTAAACTAGATAGAGTAGCCTCGTCTACCTGCCCTGTATCTTTCAAGGGGATGGTGGATACTAATGCGATCGCCTTTGGTATTCGTTCATTAGGCAAAATTTTTTGCAAATGAGATAGCAATTGTTCTGCCGTAGATAAGCCTGATGGAACTATATATGCAACTAACTCCCTTTTAAAATCTTTTGTTTGTCTCTCTACTACTACACAATCATCTACATATAAACTCGACCGAATAGCAGCTTCTATTTCTTTGTATCTATAATTTTTATTACTTGAATTTGCTATAATTTCACTAAATTTATTTAATTGCATCAGTTCTTAGATCCCTTTTATTGTCCAATTTTTAATAATTATAATTAATTAACTATATCTTCTTAATCAAAAATACCCTTTTTCCATAAATCTAACACTTCGTTGGCATCATCCTATTGCTTGTGAGATATGATTAACAATAATTTAGTTATATGTAGTTAACCTAATTAAAACTGGAAATTTATTTAGTGATTTTTATCTATTTAACGTGGTGTGCAACTTTCTCTCAAACTTAACCCCCAGCCCCTTACGCCAGTTGCTACAACTTTGGGAACCAAAGCAACGCACTGGTTTCCCTACGAGAAAAGGGGGGCAAGATTCAAAGCCTCTCTCCTTGCAGGGGGGGAGGTTTCAAGAATAAGTCGCACATCGCGTTATTTATTTATTGAAAATATAATCTCAGGGTTATCAGTCAAATGCAAGGTCAGTTAAGACAGTTAAGAAAATAGTTAAGACAGTTAAGAAAATAGTTAAGATACTTAAGACAGTTAAGACAAATTAGATAACATCTGCCTAACCTTAGCTTTTTGGGAGAATTATTAATATCATAAATTTTGTCAATATACCTTCGGAAGTAAATATATTTGTATAAGAGTAATATTTGTAACTTAGGAAAAGAAGTAAGCTTCGTTTTCCCTTATCCCAAACCATTATTTGTGATGTTACGCCTTATTACAGCCGATCACAAAAATTTTTGATCTAGTAACTGTGTTCAGGGTAGAAGACCTGTACTAATTAAATATAAAGAAGCTAAATTTAACCATTATCAACTGTTTTAATATTCTAATTACCAGCTTAACTGTCTTAATTGTCTTAACTATTTCCTTAACTGTCTTAACTGTTCTTGCAATTTATTAAATAAAATGGGAATATTCTTTAACTAAACTTGTAAACAACTTAGCTTCAACAAATTAAAATTATTTCACCAGAATATTAGGTTGAATTCAACTTCCTTCGGGAGAGGAAACGAACAGGCAACAGTTCGCCTGTTCGTTTCCTCTCGCCACCGATGGGTCTTGTAGGTCTTAGTGGGGCTAACATCCCTACACTAAGACAGTCCCCGTTACCTTTTCCCCATTAAACAAAATACTATTTATGCACTATAAAATGCAAAATATATAAGACTCATATTGGATTTCTGAAAAAATTCTTACCCCAAAAAACGGCTCTTTCATACTTTCTACTCACTACTCCCAACATACGCAGATAATTTCAATAATCAAAATGAATTCCTAATATATGCACTAATTATTGTATGTATTGGATATAGTTTTAAATCTGAAACATTTATTTTTTAAAAAATATGATTATTAATTTTGTGAAATAATTGCTTGTATATATATTTGTAAGTAAAAAGTAAAAATAATAGTAAGTGTATTTAATGGTAAAAGCTATGAAAAAAACTGCAAAATCAATTTTAGGACATAACGAAATCTTAGAAGAAAAAATTCTTGAAAGTAATAATTTTTCTCCTATGAAAAATTCGCAATTAGCAGTTGAATTAAAATATGAAGCTGACCATCATCATTACATTGATGTACAAGAAATTGAGTACATCGAATTTTATGTTGGCAACGCTTATCAAGCAATGAATTTTTTTGTGAATGTTCTAGGTTTTAAAGCAGTTGCGTATGCTGGGTTAGAAACAGGTGTAAAGGATAGAGTATCTTACGTTATTGAATGTGAAGGTGTAAGATTAATTTTGACAAGTTCGTTAATCTACGATAGTCCAATATCTGAACACGTTAAGCGACATGGTGACAGCATTATAGATATTGCATTTATAGTAGATAATATCAATAATTCCTTAACAAAGGCTGTTCAATCTCAAGCACGCCCTATCCAAGAGCCTACAGTATTATGTTATGGACAAGACCAAGCAATTAAGGCAACGATCGCAGGTTACGGTCATCTTGTCCACTCTTTAGTTCAACGCCATCCATCTAAAAAGACGTTCTTACCAAACTATCAACCGATTCAATGCCCTGTTTTACCTAGTCAGAATCATATTGTGGCGATCGACCACCTTGCTTTTTGTGTTGAACAAGGTAACTTAGAATCTTGGAATTATTTTTATCATCAAGTATTCGGGTTTCATGAATCCCATCAAGAGGCCATAGCAACACAGTACAGTGCCATGAACTCTAAAGTACTAAGAAACGATAATGGCAAGATTAAATTCACTATTACAGAACCAGCAGCAGGTAACTGCCAATCACAGATTACTGAGTTCTTGACATTCAATTACGGATATGGAGTTCAACACTTAGCGTTTCTTTCCAACAATATATGTCAGACAGTACGCTTTCTTTGTAGTAATGGTATTGAATTTCTTCAAATACCTGCCACTTATTACAACCAGTTAGAGAAAAGGCTTGGTCACGCGATTCCAGAGATTAAGACATTTCAAGAATTAAATATACTTGTAGATAAAGACCAAACTGGATACCTCATGCAAGCCTTCACTAAACCAATACAGAGTCGTCCAACTTTCTTTTTGGAGATTATTGAAAGAAAGGGAGCAGAAGGCTTTGGTAGTGGTAATATCAAAGCTCTTTTTGAAGCAGTTGAATCTGAACAAAGACGACGCGGAAACTTGAAAACTTGAGTGTTTTCCAAATAAAAACATTCTGTTGCCGGAGGCTAACTACTTCCGCCTGGGTTCGTGAATGGACAACAAAGCTTAAACTTGCTTGATTAAACTTGCGTCTATCTCTTGTATTGTTCTACAGCCACTTAATGCCATTGCAATACTTAACTCATCCTGTAATATTTCTAGGACTTTTCTAACACCAGCTTCTCCAGCAACAGATAATCCCCACAATACAGGACGACCAACCAAGACAGCTTTTGCACCTAATGCTAGAGCTTTCAAAATATCAGTACCCCGCCGAAAACCACTATCTACTAGCACATCTACATGATCGCCAACCGCAGCCACAACATCACTTAAAGCGTCGATTGTGGCGATCGCACCATCTAGTTGCCGACCTCCATGATTAGATACAATCACTCCTTGGACTCCATATTCTACAGCCCGCACTGCATCATCTGGGCGTAAAATGCCTTTAACCACCAGAGGTAGATTAGTTTGCGATCGCAGCCAATCAATATCTTTCCAAGTTAATGCTGGATCGAATTGTTGAGCAACATAGGCAAATACCCCTGATTCCCCAACTGTTTCGGGAATTTTGCATCCAGATAAATTTGCTAATTCCAACCCAGATGGCAAAGTAAAGTTATTTTGCTGATCCCTTTCTCTGCGTCCCAGCACAGGTACGTCTACTGTCAGGCATAAAGCATTGAAACCAGCAGCTTCCGCTCTTTGAATCAAATCGCGCGTTAGAGAGCGATCGCGATGAATATATAATTGAAACCACAAATGTTGAAGATTTTCACTTTTAACTTTAATAGCCACCTCCTCTAAACTTTTGGTTGACATGGTGCTAAGAACCATACCTGCACCGAATGCAGATGCAGCCCTAACAGTTGCTAGTTCCCCTTCCGCATCTGCTAAACACTGAAATGCCATAGGCGCAATCAATATTGGTATATCTAGCTGTTTTCCTAAGATTTTTGTGCTTAAATCCTGTTGGCTGACATCCACTAACATTCGAGGACAAAGCTTGTAACGTTCAAACGCACGTCGGTTGTCGAGTAATGTCACCTCATCCCAAGCGCCACTAGCATAATAATCTAATACTGTTTGAGGTAGCCTTTGTTTTGCTAAAGATTCGTAGTCAAAAAGATTGATGAGTTTAGGATTCATTAATTCACCAAAAAGAGCGTTAGTAGGACTGTATATTTTGGTTATTGATGAGTAATTTCCCGAAATTCCTTTAATAATTTGATAAATACCGGATGTTTTGAGGAATTCCAATACTCCATTTCCAACCTATCAATAGGTCTTAACTCCATGAGAGTAGATGCTAAGAAAGCCCCTTCAAACTTGAATACCTCATGAACTTTCACATCTTGTTCTATGACTTCAATGCCTAAAGATTTTGCCAGTTCTATGATTGTAAAACGAGTAATTCCTGGAAAAATATCAGGGTCAAGAGAGGGAGTAATAATAGTATCTGCATCTAGAAAAAATAAGTTAGCTGCTGATGCTTCCAATATTTTGCCTTCTCTGTTAGTCATCAGACCATCATCAAAACCTGCTTGCTTTGCAGCCTGTCTAACTAAATAACTGTTGACATAAGTTCCTCCTACCTTCCAAGCCACAGGAATTGCACGACTGGAAACGCGCTCTACTGGAGAAATGTGGCAACTAAGGGACTGATCCACATTTCGAGGAGCAATAACACCAAAGATAGCTACATCTACAGGCATTTCTTCACTACCTGTGACGTTAATCTGAGGACTAGGGCGATAGACAATCGGACGAATATAGTAATTAGCAGAAGGAATTTTTTTGAGCAGTAATTCAACCCCCAAACTTAATTCGTCTTCAGACCATGAAAAGTCTAGCCCCATATGCTTAGAACCATGACAAAGACGTTGAAAATGTTCACTCATCCGATGAACATAGTAATGGTCGTTATTCCAATAAGCCATCATACCGTCAAAAACAGAAATACCTAAATGAAGAGAGTGGCTGGCAATTGACGGTGCAGCTTGCTCTAACTGGACGATGCGACCATTATGCCAGGCAATTTGTGTAGGTTCAAACATCTTGAAGGTCACTCCTAAATAAGTTAAATCTCAGTCAGCTATTTCCTAAACTTCTATGCCGCTCCTCTACCGAAAACTGCCCCATCATCTCCTACAACTTAACAGCCACCCCATCCAATGTATGGACGACCCCACTTGACATCACCAGCACAATCTGATCGCTGCCGTCTGCCCACTTAAAGGGGCTACTGATGTCGGCTGTGCGACGGTATTCTTGCCCTCAGCCCAATAAATGCAGAGGTTATTGCATCTAAAGGATGCGATCGCTTTTCATTAATGGGGAGTATAGATAGTATCAACTCAGAAATCAAGGCAAGGCGGATAAACCCTAATCGCCATCAACTAACACTTCCGCAGTCAAGAGCGTAGTATGCGCGGCGGAAATTGCTCAAATCAATGGATGGTATCTTTCTAATCCTCATTTATCACTTTTGCTAGATAATAATCTAGGAAGCTTACAGCATAAGGATTTTACCAAAAAAGCTTGATTTGGGACATTCTATTAGAAAATAAACGCTCAAACACTTGTTATATATCTTGTTATATATAAAGTTGAAAATTTGGCTTAGATTTTTCTTTCCTCTCTCAGGTTGAAAATGTGTATTGAATGGCGGCTGTGCTTTTGGCAAGTAACATCAAGTAGGTAGCATAGTTATCACCTCTGTTAGACTTAAGCATTTTCTTAAAAATATGGCGAAGATGCAAGGACAGTTAAAACAGTTAAGACACTTAAAAAATTTTAGTAAATTAATTTTTTGAGCGGTTCACTGTCAAACCTCTAAATTCAGTAGATCACAAACTTTTTCCCAAAGGGCGATCTTACAAATTTTGTAGAGGCGATCGCTGTAATTTCCGGTCAATCCGTCCGTTACGCTGTTCCATCCTCGACGGATTCCACGGCACATCAAAGTGGAACAAGTCAGCCACAGTTGTTTTGCAGGTTCACCCCTTCTCGTGCTGCATCTGTGGCAATCAGGATTCGCAGGGGATGACGCGCCGGGTCAGCGTTAAATGCACTTTTAATCGCTTCGCGGCGTTCTTCTCCAATACCCCCATGAAATACATCTATGCGTTCATGTTCACGATTAGAGTTAGCGATCGCACTTTGTAATTGCTGTTGTAAATAACGTTTAGTATCTGTATATTCTGTAAATATAATTACTCGTCGTTCTAACCAAGCAGCATTCGGTTGACCTAGATCGGGACAAAGATTTTGGCGAATCCACTCTACCAGTTGTTGAATTCGGGGATCTGGCTGGTAGCGAGAGGAATTAGCGACATCTGCCATTTCATCTAAAATCGCTAATTCACGGGCTGTTTGTCCCGCAGCTTGCATACTAGCTGCTGCCATTTGAGCATCTTCTTCTGCAATTACTTCCTCTTCGGAAAATTCAGCCCGTTCGTCATCTGCACCAGGGGATTCAAACAGCAACGGGAGACTGGCTTTATGTGTGGAGGGGCGGTGAGCCGCTTGCTTTTCCATCCCCGTTCGATGCACCTTTAAAGTCCGTGCAAATGCTTCAATGGAAGACAAAAGACGCTTTTGTAATGAAGTAATCACCAGCATTGCCGTAGTCTGGGTAGACTTCGCTGCATCTTTGAGCTTTTCCTCACGTAGATTGCGATATTGTTGCAGCAATTGATTGGGATAATTTGAGTTCGGGCGCGTCTTCTGGCAGGTTGTCAATAACTATAGGAAGAACGTAGCGTTGGGGAAACTCTTCTCCAATCTCCCGTAAATCTTGTTTTAAGCGCCATTCTCAAATCCTGTTGACATTACTTTGATATCGCAGTTCGATGAATTAAATCTTACCCTACCTCAGATGGTGTCACTTTGTTTCCCACCTTATTGCTGATCAGGCAAGTCCTCTTGTCAATAGGTTTTGAGACGCGCTAACCCTGGGTTTCTGAGGAAAATTTCTGTACTAATTTTGTACAATTGCTCCCAAAGTACCCTTAACTGTACGTAAATAATCATCTGGCGATAGCAGAAGCAACATACCTCGCATTCCACCAGAAACAGTGATCTGCTCAAATAGGGTTGCTGTTTCATCAAGGTAAACTTGATAGTCTTTTTTGCTAGCTAAAGCTGTCACACCCCCACGGATGTATCCTGTTAGTGGCTGGACTTCCTTCAGGGCAACTGTCTCAACCTTGCGGTTTCCTGAAATTCGAGCTAAAGCTTTCAAGTCTAACTGAGCATTTCCTGGCACAACAGCAAAACAAATACCTGTTGTGTCACCTCTGACTACTAAAGTCTTAAAAACTTGCTCTGGGGGAAGACCAACTTTGTGTGCTGTACTTTCAGCAGCGAGATCGTCAGGATCTACTTCATAGCTCAGGATTTGGTAGCGAATACCTAGTTTATCAAGTAGTCGAGCAGCATTAGTTTTCATTGCTGTTACTCCCAATCTTCAATTACCAGTCCACTAACGCGACTGAATTCTCTGGTGTTATGTGTGACTAATGTTAAGTTATGCGTCAAAGCAATGGCAGCTATTTGGAAATCATTAGGGCCTATTGGAGTACCTTTTGCGAATAATTCTGCACGAATTCTACCGTAAGTGAGGGCAGTAACATCATCAAAAGGTAATGAAACAAACAAATTGAGAAACTGCTGTTGTCGAGCTAAAGTAATTTGGGGATTATTGCTTTTCATTGCGCCATAAAACAACTCTGCCTTGACTACTGAACACACAGCAATCTCTTTTACATTTGTTGAGCGTAAGCGTTCTCGAATTAAGAGCGACCTACCGTTGAGATAACGAGCGCAAACATTGGTATCTAATAAGTACCTCACACAATTTCTTCCCTTGTCTCGAAATCACCTTCAGAGTCGATAACAATTGGATCGTCTTGACAGCTACCGTAAGTCTGCTCAAAAAAGCCGGGTGGCCATCCCAGTTCTTCTGGTGTTTTTGTAGGTGTTGATGGTTCTATTTGTTGATAAATCACTACGACTTCCATTTCTTTGTCTGTTATGCCAACAGGAATCTCAAGGTGCAAAATGCCATCACCCCCAACATGAGAACATAACTTAATACTTTGCATTACTTTTTTCTCCTAGTCCTTGGTTGATTGAAAATTACGGGGTATCTTATCTATGATGCCGTATTCTTTTTCAATCACACTCAACAACTTCTTCTCCATAGCTGTCAAATACGGTCGCTTCAACTCTCCCAAGTGCTTTAAGACATCATGGGTAGCCTCTTCCAAGTTTTGATTTTCCCATAGCCTATGAATGCGTAGGCGTAGCCCGCCGCAGGCATCGCTTCCTGTGGGAGAAATAGCACCATCGCTGATTAACTGCATCTGCTGAGATTCGGATGAATAAGCCAATTCCTGAGAAATTATCTCGCCAAATCGACGCAGGTGTTAGAGGTTGTTTGAAAAGTCGGAGAGATAGTAAAAAAGCTCTCTCAGTATACGCTGTGAATAGATAATAGACAGCACTGAGAGAGCAACATGAGTAAAGCATACCCCAGCAATCTGACCCGTGTTCAATATGAATTTCTGAGTGAGATGATTCCAGAACCAAAACCCGGTGGTCGCAAGCGAGAAGTTGATATGTGGTCAGTCCTGAATGCAATTTTCTATATTTTGGTAGAAGGAGTGAGATGGCGAGCGCTACCAGGTGACTTTCCCGTCTGGCAGACGGTATACAGCTATTTTCGTAAATGGCGCAAAGACGGAACGTGGTTGAAAATTCACGATAGTCTGCGGCAGTGGACACGGATTGAAGAGGAGCGGCATCGAAGCCCATCGGAAGCGATCATCGATAGTCAAAGCGTCAAGAGTGCAGCGATGGTAAGTCAATCTGTGGGCTTTGATGCAGGTAAGAAAATTTGCATGACGCAAGCGATTTATAACGGTTGATACCTTGGGATTAGTCCTGCGGGTCTTAGTCACTGCTGCCAATGTGGGTGAACGCGAGGGAGGTAAACAAGTTCTCAAGCGGGTCAAACAGTCTCAAAAGCAGGTATCTCGTTTGACAACCCTCTGGGTTGATGGCGGCTTTGACGGTGAGCCGTTTATGCAGTGGGTGATGGACTTTTGCCGTTGGATTGTGCAGGTGGTGTTGCGCCCAGAGCAAACCTTGGGCTTTGTTTTGCTCAAAAAACGTTGGGTGGTGGAGCGCACTTTTGGTTGGTTGATGGGATGTCGCTGATTGGTTCGAGATTATGAATTACTACCTGAAACATCGGAGACTTTTATTTATATTGCCATGATCCGTATCATGGTGAGGCGTTTAGCATAAAATTTGACCTCTAAAAACTTTTCAAACAACCTCTAAATGTCACTATCACTATCACTCCTGGTAATGTTGATGACCGTCAGCCTGTACATGATTTGCTGAGTGGTCTGTTTGGCAAAATTTTTGGTGTTAGTGAAGCTTACCGAAGGTATCGTGGTTATGTCTCCCAAAAACTCGCTTCTCAACTTTTACAAGACTTCGGAATTGAATTTTTTGCTAAACCACGCCGCAACATGAAGAACAAGTTGATGCGTCTTCACGACAAGCTTTTGTCCCGTAAACGCTCCATAATTGATTGAAACCATCAACGACCAACTTAAAAACATTTCCCAAATTGAACATTCCAGACATCGTAGTCCCATTAATTTTTGTGTTAATGTTCTATGCGGATTAATTGCCTATTGTCACCAACCTAAGAAACCTAGCCTTCAACTTGAGTGGCTTTTACCTTCAGATGTTTAACCCGAACTCAGGTTAATTTAAACAAAATGCAGTAGATAACAAAATAAAAAGCCCGCTAATGCGGGCTTTCTAAATCTATTAAGTTATTGCTTTACTTACCGTTTTGCTAACTTCTTCGACATCTTCCGCAGACGAATCGATTGGGGTGTAACTTCCACCAATTCATCGGGGCCAATGTATTCCAAAGCACGCTCTAGGCTCATGTCTATTGGTGCTTGCAACTGAACCAATTCGTCGCCACCAGCCGCACGGTGGTTAGTCAATTGCTTGGTTTTACAGATATTTAGTTCCAAATCTTGAGAACGATTGTGTTCTCCCACGATCATGCCTCTGTAAACCTTTGTGCCGGGAGTAATAAAGAATGCTCCTCTATCTTCGGCATTTCTCATGGCGTAGAAGGTAGAAACGCCTTCTTCAAAGGAGATTAAAACGCCTTTGTTACGGGCTTCAATATCACCACTGATTTGTCGATAGTCTAAAAAGCTGTGGTTCATGATGCCTTCGCCACGAGTCATCCGCATAAACTCACCCCGGAAACCAATCAAACCACGGGCGGGAATGACAAACTCTAACTGGGTGCGATCGCCACTACCTGGCTGCATATCTTGCATTTCGCCTTTGCGTTGTCCCAGGCGTTCAATACAGCTACCCACACCATCAGCAGGAATGTCTAACACCAAGAGTTCGTAAGGTTCGCAAGGTTGACCGTTGATTTCACGGTAAATTACTTGTGGCTGAGATACCTGAAACTCGAAACCTTCCCTACGCATGGTTTCAATTAAGATACCCAAGTGGAGTTCACCACGACCGGAAACGAGGAATTTGTCGGGAGAATCGGTTTCTTCGACACGCAAAGCAACGTTGGTTTCAAGTTCGCGGAAAAGGCGATCGCGTATTTGTCTTGATGTCACCAACTTGCCTTCTTGACCAGCAAAGGGCGAATCATTCACCCAGAAGGCCATTTGCAAGGTTGGTTCATCCACTTTAATGAGTGGTAAAGCTTGCGGTTCATTGGGGTCAGTAATCGTTTCCCCAATATAAGCATCAGCGAAACCAGACACCGCAACGATATAACCTGCGGTTGCTTCTTCCATCTCTACGCGCTTCAGTCCATCGAAGCCCATCAATTTGGTAATTTTGCCCTTGACAATAGTACCATTCTCTGTTACTAAAGCTGCTTGTTGTCCTGAGCGGATAGTACCGTTGTGAATTCTGCCAATGACAATCCGTCCCAGATATTCAGAATAATCTAGGGTTGTAACTTGCAATTGCAGAGGCTTAGTGCTGTCGCCTACTGGTGGTGGAACGTGTTGCAGAATCGCATTAAACAGGGGTTGCATATCTACCGATTCAGCTTCCAAGCTTTCCTTGGCGAAACCTGCCATACCGGAGGCAAACAGATAGGTAAAATCGCACTGGTCTTCATCTGCGCCTAATTCCAAGAACAGATCCAAAACTTTATCGACGGCAACGTGGGGGTCAGTTTTACCACGATCGATTTTGTTGATAATAACAATGGGGCGCAGCCCTTTTTCTAAAGCTTTTTTGAGAACAAAGCGGGTTTGGGGCATGGGGCCTTCATTGGCATCGACAATCAGAAGACATCCGTCAACCATGCCGAGGACGCGTTCAACTTCGCCACCAAAGTCAGCGTGTCCAGGAGTATCAACAATATTGATTAGTGTTTCTTTGTAGCGAACCGCCGTGTTTTTAGACAGGATAGTAATACCCCGTTCCCGTTCTAGGGCGTTGGAGTCCATAACGCAATCCGGAACGTCTTCGCCTTCGCGGAAAATGCCGGATTGTTTGAGGAGTGCGTCAACCAGCGTGGTTTTGCCGTGGTCAACGTGGGCGATAATTGCGACGTTGCGAATTGGGAGCGTCATAGAAACTTTTGGTGAACTCTAGAGGGGGTTTTAAGATTTACATTTGAATGCTAGGCTGTTTTAACAGAACTGGGGATGATCAGCAAATTCTGTAAAGAACCTTTAACAATTCTAGCGTAATCGTCACAATTGCGGTGAGGTTTGTCAAGGTTGCATAAGAGAGAAAGTTAGGCAGGGTGAATATTTACTTAGCGTTGAATTATTTACCCGATTTTATTAGAAGATTTAACTGAATGTAGTTTAACAGTGGGTAAATGTCTGTTTAAAACTTCTAAGTACAGATGAGCGTGTATATTACCTTGTTATAAAAAATTTGAATTCTAAAGTGCAATGCTGCTCCATTTGCTAAGTTTCAACAAGATTTTTTTAATCCGGCGATAAAACTCGCCAATATTCTACAGCAACTACAACAAGTATCCATGTAGAAACGTTGCAGTACAGAGTTTATACGGAATTCAAAGTATAATTTAAAAATTAATAAACTGACAGCAATAAAATAATTATTATGATCTGCTGCCTAAACCCTAATTGCGAGAATCCTCAAAATCCTGATGGGACAAATTACTGCCTCAGTTGTGGGACACAGTTGCGATCGCTACTTAGAAATCGTTACCGCATTATCGCACCGTTAGGGAGAGGAGGGTTTGCACGCACATACGTAGCAGAGGATATAGACAAGCTAAATGAACGATGTGTTGTTAAGCAACTGGTTCTCAGTCAATTTTATGGCAGTCAAGGTACTCACGCACATCAAAAAGCAACTCAATTGTTTGAACGAGAGGCCAAACGTCTACAAGAATTAGGGGAACATCTACAAATTCCCAATTTGTATGGATATTTTAAAGAAGGTGAATATCTGTATTTAGTACAGCAGTTTATCGAAGGTCAAAATCTGTTGCAGGAGTTAAAACAACACGGTTTTTTTGATGAAGGTAAGATTCGATCTTTTTTAAATGATTTATTATCTGTGCTGGTTGCCATACATCAACAGCAAATAATTCATCGAGATATTAAGCCAGAAAATATTATTCGCCGTCAGAGTGATAATAAGTTAGTACTAATTGATTTTGGGGTTTCAAAGCAAAAAACGGAAACTACAACTACTGCAATTGGGACAATTATTGGTTCATTAGGTTACGCACCAATTGAGCAAATGCAATTTGGTAAAGTTTTTCCTTCCAGTGATATGTATAGTTTAGGCGTAACTTGCTTTCATCTACTAACAAATATTTCTCCCTCGAATTTCTGGCTCAAACAAGGCTATGCTTGGACTTCTAGTTGGCGAAAGCATTTGACACAACCTATAAGTCAAGAATTAGAATCGATTCTGGATAAATTACTCCAAGAAAATCATGAGCAGCGTTATCAGTCTGCACAGGCTGTCTTACAAGACTTGAATAATCTACCACCACTCAGGCATACATTACCTCCTACAGTCATTTCACCTTCTAAACTATTAGAATCAGAACCACAAGCTCAACAAAAAACAATTGGATATCTACCACGATTTTCTAATCGTAAACTACTATCTGGAGCCATAATTACAGGTTCAGGTAGTTCATTGTTAGCGATCGCACTTATTAGTTTTTTAGGCACTACTTGGATTAGCTCTGGATTGTGGCTGCTAATTTTAGGTGGGGTAATCTTAATTCAATCTCGTTCGCTTTTGGAAAAAAGTTATTTAATTGTGATTGCTATCATAGCAAATTCACTAATTGTCTTGACTTTCAAAAACTTGCTCACAAATAATCTTCTTCAATCTGGAATTAATGGATTTTTGCTTATAGTATTACTAGCTTTACTTGCAGGTTTTTTGACATTTATTATTGTGAGTATGTCAGAAATAATAAACAAACTTATTTCTAAATATTTTTAAAATTTAATAGTAAGTGAATTTTCCAGTGTATATTAATTTTTAATAAGCTTTGTATAATTGGGAGTATTATTCATGACAAATAAAAAAGAGAACCTGAAGTTGCTTATTTCTTTGGGGCTGGCTGGAGTAATGGTAGCAGCTATTTTGTGGGTAATTAGGCAACTTTCTTCTAGTATAGTAGTAACATCATTAAACAACCCCACATCTAGTTCAAGTGAAGTTAAGAATAAACCTCCATTGATGAATCTGGGTACAAGAATTTTGTTGAAGGTGCAAACATACCCTGAGAAAACAGATGGAGTTAAAGCTTTTGAGCAAAAAGATTTTATCACTGCTATTCAAAAGTTTAGCGCTTCATTAAAAAATAATCCAAATGACCCTGAAACTCTAATTTATTTAAATAACGCTAAAATTGCACGCGATAATTCTAACGCTCTAAAAGTTGCTGTGATAGCATCAATTAATTTTGACTCTAATTTATCAGAAGAAATTTTGCGTGGTGTAGCTCAAGCTCAAAATGAAATTAATAACCAAGGAGGAATTAATGGTAAGAAGCTGCAAATTGTGATTGCCAGTGCTGAGAATAGAGAAGATTTTGCACGATTAGATAATGAATTATTTCAAGACAAGAGCATTGTGGCAGCAGTGGGAGTTAGACGTAATGCTGCAATTTATAATGAAAAGCACTTGGTGTTAGTCTTTCCTGTCGAGCGCCCAACTCAAGCGGAAAATCAAGAAAAGTTAGATAATAATGCAATAAGTAGTGAGCCAAGTAGTTCCACAACTAACTACTTATTTCATGTAAATCCGCTATATACTAATTTAGTAGATACTCATGCTCGTTACATTGCTCGACAGGGAAGAAATGTTGCTATTTGTGGCGATATTCGTAGCTCAAGAGATAATGCAGGTTCCTCATCTAATAAGATACTTGTAGAACAGTACACTCAAGCTCTGCAAAAATATGGAAGTAAGGTTATTAACACGCCTTGCAATTTGGCAGACAAAGATTTGGACTATAGAGCTTTTGTAGATAAAGCTATAGAAACAGAAAATGCCAGTGGCTTTTTACTATTACCTTCAGTCAGAAATATATATTTTGCCACCAAAGTAGCACAAGAGGTTAAAGGCAGAAAACCTCTCTTTGCTTCCGAAACTATGTACAGTTCAACAACTTTGCAAAATGGCATGGATCTAGAGGGAATGGTACTACCTGTGTATTGGCATCGTGATGCTAATAAAAATAATCTATTTGCAGAAAATGCTTTTAAGCTTTGGAATGCACGGGTAAATCAGAGAACAGCTGGAGCTTATGATGCACTCCAAGTAATTATCACTGGACTGAAACAAGATAACACCCGAGAAGGGTTGCAAAAGGTATTGTCTAATCGTGATTTTTCAACTTCTGGAGCCACAGGAATGATTAAGTTTTCGCCTTCAGGTGAGCGCCAAGGAGAAGCGTTACTAGTCAAAATCGAGCGTTGTGAGCGTTGTTCTTCTGGAAGTGATTATGATTTTGCCCTCTTGAATAAGAAGTAATTTTTTGACATGAATTTTCATTCCAGAGATATAGATTGCTTCAAAATTAGGTAATATCTTTATCTGTTCAATTATGATGTAATACTAAATATCTGTCCCTAATTTAGAACTATAAATCTGGGCGATCGCTTTAATTTGTATTTCTGTTGTGTAACGCTAAACTTTTTTCTACCCACCGTTGCGAAGGCTATCACTCAAAAGAAAGAGGGAATCTCCCTAAGCTGTGTGTCAAGGTTATATCAGTAATAACTACGAACACTTTGCCGAGGAGAACTACGGATGGTAGCTACTTTAGATGATACAAAACGCAATGCCATTGCTGTGAAATTGGCAAGTATCAAAGCACTTCAACAGTTGGTTATCGAAAATGAGCAATCGCTTTTGAGAGAAGGACTTGATGCCGAAATTGCCGATCGCATCCGCAATTTTCTCAACGATGACGAAAAAAATCTTGGCGTTCTGGAAACTGTAATTGGTCAGTATGGCATTCAGGCTGAACCCAAAAAAAATGTTACACAATTCATTGAAAAAGCTCGTGAATTGTTCAAAGGTTCTGAATTGAGCCTGTATGAAAAAGTATCTCAGCATGAATTGCTGAAACATCAACTAGTAATGAGTGGCTTGATAGTTCACAAGGCTGCTCAAAAAGTTGGCGCTGATGTGTTGCTAGCGATCGCACCTTTGAACACCATTAACTTTGAGAACCGCGCTCACCAAGAACAACTCAAAGGCATTCTGGAGATTCTGGGTGTCCGTGAACTCACTGGACAAGATGCAGATCAAGGAATTTGGGCACGAGTTCAAGACGCTATGGCCGCAGTTAGTGGTGTAGTAGGTAGCGCTGTAACCCAAAACAGCGACAAAAAGGATCTAAATATCCAGGATGTCATCCGCCTCGATCACAACAAGGTAAATACTCTATTTACCGAACTCCTGCAAAGCAACGATCCGCAAAAAATCCAAGAGTACTTCGGTCAAATTTACAAGGATTTAACAGCCCATTCTGAAGCTGAAGAAGAAATTGTATACCCAAGAGTACGTGCTTTCTACGGTCAAGATAATACCCAAGAACTGTATGACGAGCAAGCTCATGCGAAGCAGGCATTAGACGAAATTAAGGCCATTAGCCCATCTTCACCACAATTCAAAGAGAAAGTGAAAGAGCTATTAAATGCTCTCGGCGATCATATTCGTCAAGAAGAAAGCACACTATTCGCTGCCATTCGCAATAACTTGACCACTGAGCAAACTGAGCAATGGGCTACCGAATTCAAAGCTGCTAAAACCCGAATTCAAGAGAAATTGGGTGTTGTTAGCGAATCCAATGTGTAGGATGCTTTCGAGCTTTCTATAGCCGCTAAAAAAAGTTAGTTAAACAAAAACTCCCAGCACATTAGCGCTGGGAGTTTTTGTTTAAAAATTTTGCTGGCAGTATTTATAAGCGGCATAAGCCATAGTTACAACCCCGGTGATAATGGCAGCTTCATCAACTTCAAATTGGGGATGGTGTAATGGGTGGTTAATGATTCTTTCTTTGTAGCCTACACCCAAGCGAAACATGGAACCAGGGGCGTGTTCCAAATACATCGAAAAATCTTCAGCACCAAGGGAAGGTTCGGGTAAAACTTGAACGCGATCGCTACTCCAAGCTTCTTCTGCGGCTGATTGTAACAATTGCGTTAAGGTATAATCATTTTGGACACTGGGTACACCCTGGCGATAATTGACTTGATATTTTGCCCCGTAGGTCTGGCAAACATTAGATACAATATTTTCAATCCAGTTGGGGAGATGGGCGCGAGTTTCGGGATGGAGCGATCGCACTGTTCCCAATAACTGCACTTTATCCGCAATTATATTCGGCGCTCTGCCACCATTAATCTTCCCGATACTCAATACTACAGGACGCAAGGGGTTTTGCGTTCGGCTGATGGCTTGTTGCAATGCAGTAATAACTTGGCAAGCAATCCAAATTGCATCAATGGCCTCATGAGGACGCGCCCCATGTCCAGATTCTCCCATAACTAGAATTTCTAAATCATCTGCGGCGGCTGTTAATGCCCCGTAACGCACGCCAATAGATCCTGCGGGTATAGAAGGAAAAACATGAACCCCTAATACAGCCGAGACGTTTTTCATCGCCCCATCTTTCACCATCCAGCTTGCCCCTTGAGCAATTTCCTCGGCTGGTTGAAATAGAAACCGCACTTTCCCACCCAATTCTTCTGCCATCTGGGATAGAACCATTGCTGTTCCTAACCCCACGGTGGTATGAACATCGTGACCACAAGCGTGCATAACACCCTCTGCGCGAGAGGCAAATTCCAAATTTGTGCCCTCTTGAATTGGCAAGGCATCCATATCGGTGCGAATTGCCAATAAACGGTCATTTTGACCAGTGCCTTGGAGTTCTCCAACTACGCCCGTTTTGCCAACTCCCTCTTGTACGTGCAGACCACTGGAAGACAAAACACCGGCTACGAAGGCTGCTGTTTGGTACTCTTGACCACTGAGTTCTGGATGAGAGTGGATGTGGCGGCGAATTTCAATCAAGCGAGGCGCTAGTTTTGTTGCTAAGTCTTTAATATGGGTAAGCATCGATTCAATTAATCTACAAGCTTTTTTCCCATGATAAAGAACCATTAACAAACAAAATGCTTTTGCTATACAAGGTGAAGGGGGAAGGGAGCAGGGGACAAGGTGACAAGGTGACAAGGGGACAAGGGGACAAGGTGACAAAAGTTTAGAACTTACAACAAGTCTTTCCCCTTGTCCCCCATTCTCCTTGTCCCCAATTCCCCATTCCCAATTCCCCATTCCCCAGTTTATTTTGAATAACAGGTTGTGCCTGGAGTATTTTCGGGTTTGAACTGGTTACATTCTCTGGGATTTTGACGTTCTAAAGACCAACCATAGGGCTTATCGGAGGTGACGACACCATTCGCCATAGTTGTTAGTCGGAAGTTAGCGCCCCGAAAATTAGTAAACTGCAATTTAGCATCTTTTAAGTTTGCTGCTTCCAAATTGGCACTAATGAAACCGGCATAAGATAAATCAGCGTTTTCTAGAGATGCTGATTTCAAATTTGCTCCAGTTAAGGAAGCACCTGTAAGATTGACCGAATTTAGAATCGCACCTTCTAAATTTGCACCGGTGAGATCAGCATTGGTAAGATTAGCTTTAGATAATGTTGCACCACTCAAGTCAGCCCCTCGCAAATTTGCTCCAGTTAGATTCAGTTGAGTTAGGTCAGCACCATTCAAACTACACCTGGGACAAGCATTTGTTGCCTTCAACTGATCCAAATCTAGTTGATTTAACGCCATGGCCTGCTCTGCAAACCCAAAACAAGCTAACAAAACGACGGTAGCAACAATCTTAAATTTCATATTTTTTACAGATATCTACAAAAATGACAAGTTACGCACATTGCGTACTGTCATACTTACATATACCGCTTCTCTAGGGAAGAACAGGGATGAAGCATTCATTAAGAAGCTGTAAAAATACTATAAATTCTAATCGTAATACTACCCAAACTGAAATATAGGCTATAGAATCGATTCGTAAGGAACTATACCGAACCTCTTATAGACTACCATATATGTGATCCCCCTAGCTCGATGAAAAATACGACTAGGGGGATCTTGTTTTTGGGCACTTGATTAAAACCATAAACTCTACATATAAGTTGAGTTGAACCTTCGCGTAGCGTCCCGTAGGGAAGTAAAACCCAACAAATCAATGAAAATGTTGGGTTTCGTTCCTCAAAGCGCGATCGCCACTGAAGTTTACCCAAAACGCGATCGCCGATAGCGTATTGGTTAAATCAGCTTTTCAACGATCGCCCCTTATCCGTCACCATCCAAAATGCTGCTGATATCTTGTGTTGCGTAGCGCGATCGCCTACTCTGCATCAGGTTCAATAGGCGCTTGACGACTGTGGCGGACATGAATAATAGCTACAACATCCTCCTCAACCACAAACAATACTCGATATTGTCTACGTTTACCGACGAAGAGTTGACGAATTTCTCGCCCAATCGCTTGTGCTTCAGGCGCTATTGGGCATCATTTGGGAAATACGTGCAGGGAGGCAATCTCATCTTGCAGGTCGTAATACCATTAGACTTCTTGCAGAAGTGGGGAAAGGGGAAGGGGTAAAGGGGAAAGGGATGAAATTTCCCCTTACCCTTTAACCTTTCCCCAACATCTTGGCATTTTTTACTTTTGCAAGATGTCTATTGATTAGAAGTTTCAGCATCAAGGTTGTCACATATCCAACGGTAAGTATTTTCTATGTCTTGAAACGCGGTTGGCTGGATCAAAACCTGATAAGTCATGGGCGAGGGGGAATCTGGAGTCGATGACGCAGTTCTTCTAAGGCTTGAGTAGCGGGAAGTCCTTCACCGCGATCAAACTCGGCTAATCCCTGTCGAAGACTGATGATGGTTTCCAAAGTGTCCAGTTCAAGTTCAGCAGATTGAATCGGATGCGCTTTAAGAAATTGCAAAAATTGCAGCACTGGTAGCAAGAGTTCATCGGACGTGTTTGCTAGTTCCTGGAATAAGAGTTCGCGTGTCGTCATGATGGCGATCGCCCTTTCTAAAAGTTGCTCTCAGTATACCAATCGTCTGTGAACTTTCCCGAAAATGCGATCGCCTTTAATATTTCCCCAAAGTGCAAAGGTTAAAACCCTTTTCTCCCTGCTCTCCTGACTTGAAAATACTCCTTCGATGAGTATCTATATAGATCCGTCTCACATCACATTTTCATTCATGGTGATGAAATTTTTTCATTGGGACTGCCCCCTACTCCTTGCCAATACCGTCGCACAAGTGCCTGTCACTCTCGCTAACGTTAGGATTATTTTGTAAATAACCCCGCACCCAATCACAACTGCGCCCCATTAAAGAATCTAACTCTAAATCTGGAAGATTCCAGAGTTTGATCGTCTTGTCAGCACTGCCAGAAGCCAAAGTCTTGCCGTCGGCGCTAAAACTGACGCTTAAGACAGAGCTATCATATCC